>JBJOPU010000159.1:0-4321 GCA_046050505.1 Actinomycetota bacterium | reverse complement strand
AGTCACCGCGAGCGTCGAGCTCGTCGGCCTGCTTCGTGAGCTCGACCGCTTCGGCGCTCTTCTCGCCGTAGGCGCCGAACAAGACGTTCTGGTACTCCTCGTCGTCGAGGGGGCTCGTGTAGAACTCGGTGTCGGCCGCGTTGATCGCGTCGGCGCGCTCGATCGCGGCACCGAAGTGCTCGCTCACGGCGACGAAGTACAGAGCGTCGTACACGTCAATCGCGACGGCGTCGCCCGCGTTGATCTGCGCCTGCAGCTCGGTGAGGCGTGCGAGCGTCTGCGAGTCCTGCACATACTCCTGGTTGCCTTCGAGGTAGAGCGACTCGGCTTCGGCGGTGGCGCTCTGCGACTGCGACAGCGCCTTGGCGGTCTGGCCGTCGTACAGCGCGGCCTGGAACGAGACCCAGGCAGTGGCAACCGAGACGATGCCGAGCAAGATCACGATGAGCAGTTCGGCGTTGCCGAAGAAGGCGCGCAGGCCACTCTTCTCGGCAGGCGCGGCAGTTTCGGGGGCAGGGGTCGACGACATGGTGTCCTTCGTGAGGAGTAGGGAGGGGAGGGGATGCGGCCTCGGGTCTGCAGACACTCCGCCGACCTGCCGACCGCACCGGCCTCAGAATCGTACCGTTACGGCATGGAGACCACGGGTGGCGGCACGGCGATCCTCATCGTCATCGCCGCCGCGCTCTGGTTGCTCTATCTCGTGCCCATGTGGCGTCGTCGTCGCGAGTACCTCGCGACCGAGCGCAACGCCATTCGCCTGCAGCAAACCTTGCGCATCATGGCCCACGCGGCCGAGGTGCCCGAGTCGGTGCGCGCCGAGCTCACCGCGCGCGATGTAGCGGCGCAACAGCGCTCGCTCGCCGCTCGTCAGCGCGAGCTCGCGGCGATCGAGCGGGCGCGCGAGGCCGCGGCGCAGCGCGCACTGCGGGCGCGCCTCACCGAGTCGGCTCCGGGTCTCATGGCCGAAATGGATGCCGCCCGCCTGGGCCAGCGCCGCTTGCGCCGGTCGCGGGCCGTCACCTCCCTCACGACTCTTCTCGCCCTCATCGGCATCGGCGTCGCCGTCTCGCTGTCGGCGTGGGCGTGGGCCGGTTTCGCGGCCTTCGTCGCCATCAGCGGGGGGATGCTTCTCACGGGTCTTGCGCGCGCGCAACGCCGCCGCACGGCTCCCGTGGCCGGTGTGGCCGCCCCCGAGTTTGTCGACCTGGCACCTCCGGTTCGCCGGGCACCCGCCGGTGCGCGGCGCGAGTGGACACCCGTGCCGCTGCCCAAGCCGAGCTACCTCAGCGCGCCGGTCGTGCCTGCTGGGGCCGTGGCTCCGGCTCTCGACCACGCGGCCGCACTCGCTGCCGCGGCGGCAGAAGCCGAGCGGGCGCAGCGCGCGGCGGCACTCGCCGCGGCATCCGTCGACCGCACCGCAGCGCCGTCGACCGTGACGGATGGCGAGGCTCCGCGCGTCGAGCGCCCCGCCGCGAGCCGCTTCGCCGGCATGGGACTCGTCGACGGCCTGCCGACCCGCGCGCCCGACCTCGACGAGGTCTTGCAGCGCCGCCGCGCCGCGAGCTAACGCCGCCCCCACCTCGCCCTCACGCCGGTCGAGCGCCTCGCGCGCGAATGGTAATGTGGTCGACGCACCACGGGCCTGTGGCGCAGTTGGTAGCGCGCCTCGTTCGCATCGAGGAGGTCAGGGGTTCGAATCCCCTCAGGTCCACCATCCCGCCGCTCTGTCACCCCGCTCACGCTCGACGCGCTACCGCATGACGTGCGGTCGCGGGGTTCGAATCCCCTCAGGTCCACCATTTCTTCGTCACTCGTCGGGTCCCGCTTCGCGCTTTCGTGAACGGCCGAGACCGGCACGTCGGTGCTCGCTGCGGTTCCGAACACCGAGTGGACGTCGACCAGTGTTGCCCGCGTCTACTCTGATCCGTTCGGTGGCATTCGGGGAAACACCGATGCGGATGTTCCGGGCGATCACCGCTTCTTGGGCGCGACTCGAGATGCTGATTCTGGGCTGACGTTGTTGGGGGCTCGCTACTACGACCCGGTGACCGGATGCTTCATCTCGGTTGACCCGATCTTGAATCTTGAGGTGCCCGCGCACCTGCACGCGTATGCGTATGGGTTCAACAATCCGGTGACGTTCTCGGATGCCTCGGGGCTTGAGCCCAAGGACCAGAACGGCAACTTCGATGGCGACCCGTATTCCTCGCCGTCGACGACGTCGTGGGCGTACTTGAACGGCTGTGGCGGCAACTTGTCGTGCGTGGGCACGTGGGTGGGTAACTTCCAGCTGAACTTCTACGGCGGGCTGGCTGAGGGCGTCGGCGGGCTGCTGTTGTTCGCCTGTAGTTCCTTGTGCATGGTGCCCATGAGTGTCAACTCTGCGGTTACCGCCTTTTCGGATTGGGATGCTCATCTCGCGAATGAGCAGGCCAAGGGTGAGCAGTTCCGGGAGTGGTGGTCTGACCCGTGGAACAACTTCTGGCGCCCGATAGGTGACAACCCAGGGCACGCATGGGGTTTGACGGTCTTTACGGCAAACACGCTCGCAGTCCCAGGTGGTGGTTTGGTCAAACTTGGCGGGCTCGGCACCAAAGCCGGCACGGTCGGAGCGGAAACGTTCTTCAGGACCATGAGTGCCGATGACTTCCTGCGTCTCAACCAGACTGGAGCGGTCCAAGCGACAGGCGAGACGTTCATCACTGAGTCGGCGGAGTATGCGCTGAGGTATGGCGGAGTGACTGTCCAGTTCTCGGTAGTGCCAGGTACCAAAGCGGCATTAGAGGCGATCGGGGTTCGAAACCGCGGCGGCGGGGAGGCCGCGTTGCAGTATCCGGATATGCCAGTAGCGTCTAGCGGGTGGGGGCAGACGTCGGCACTTTTCAAAGGCGAAGGCGACAACGTAAACATCGGGCTTGGCGCAGGCCGGGCTTTGGAGATTTTCAATGACGCCATCTTGAGTTGGACAAAGAGGCAAGGGTGACTAACGACCAGGTTGTTCTGATCTGTCGGTTGATCGGTCTCGGACGTTACGAGAGGTTGTCGCGTTCCGAGTTTCTTCAGGCGATGGGAGCTGATGACGGCGTTGTTCTGGGGCTTTCACTGTTGAGTGAAGCTACGACGCATCGTGATAAAGATGCGGTCCAATGGTCAATGGTCGTGTGTTACGTGTTCGGATACGAGGCGAGTCATCTGCCCTTGCTTCATGAACTTGCTGCGGCTTCCTGGCACGAGAACCACGAGAACGTCGCAAGTGCAATGGATGATGTCGGTTCCGACGAGTCGATTCCTTTCTTGAAGCACCTTGCCGAGTGGGTGCCGGAATACTTGGAGTGGGACGACAATCGAGCCCTGTCGACCAAGGCGGTGTGGGGCATTGCAAAGATGGGGTCACCTGCCGCGCACGCCGCACTTTTCGAGTTGGCTCAGAGTGACGACCCACACGTTGTGCAGGCCGCGAACTTTCAGATCGAGCGACTGGGACTCAACGCCTAGCTGGCGCCGATAGTCGCCCGAAGGACTTCGCTCAGCGGGTAGGGTCGCTCGGCCGGGAGGCCCGCAAGTTCGGAGTCGTGACCCAGCGACCGGTGGAGTTCTCGCACTTTTGGGGTGATGTCAGTGATGCCGACGACCCACTCCGCGGCGAACCGTCTGGTGGCTTCGCCGGCGAGGCCGAGTTGCAGTGAACGGTGCGTGAGCGCGGTGTGATGCGCATCACGTTCTGGGTCCCATTGCACGCGCACTGTTGTCGCGTCTCGGCGGGCTTTCCACTCGTCTTCATCGGAATACACGGTGGGGTCGAAGTGCGAAAGGCACGATTGCGAGAGAGCGTGCTCGAAACCCGTGCGGAGCATCCGGATCTCGAGAACGTGCTCTTGCCCCGGTTTCGTTGCCCAGCCCGAGCGGTACATCATCCACAGAAATGATGGCTTGATCCAGGTCATCCGTTCGAGCTTGAACGGGGTGTTGACGAAGGTGCCCGCCGCGGCGGCCGGGACCGCGATTTGGGGCGAGTAAGCCTGGTAGACGGTGACCGTCTCGTCGTCGTAGAGGGCTCGCACTTGCCGGAGAGGGATCATTGGTAGCCAATATCCTAACCTCGCGCCCGCGCGGGCACGCCGCGAATCAGCAGCGAGAGCAGAATCGCGAACTCGCCGACGGTGAACCGTGAGGTTCCCGCACACGTGCACGTGTATGCGCATGGGTACAACAATCCGGTACGCGGATGGCGCCCAGGTACGATCCGGTCATGAACCCTCTCGTTCCCGGGCCTCTCGACATTGCGTGGACTGTCGCGGTCATCGTCAACCTCGCCCTT
>JBJOPU010000158.1:0-4360 GCA_046050505.1 Actinomycetota bacterium | reverse complement strand
ATAGACGATGAGGCCCCAGTCGAGAGCGTCGAGCAGCGCGAGGTGGGCGTATTCGCCCTTTCGCTTCGCCGTGAGAATTTGGTAGGTCGCGATCGTGACGGGCTTGATCTCTTTGACCTGGCCCGAGTATTCGCCGATCTCGTCTTCTGTCAGGCTCGTGCGCGCGAGCAACTCGGCTCGCCACTGCCGCGCCGAGACGGTGTTGGTGACGAGAATCAGCGTCGTCGTGTCGGCTTGCGCCATGGCTCCGGCGCCCACGAGCGTTTTGCCCGCGCCACACGGCAGCACGACGACGCCCGACCCGCCCTCGAAGAACTGGTCGATCGCTTGCTGCTGGTAGGGCCGCAAGCCCCACTCGGCGAGATCGAGGTCAATCTGGTGCGGGGTGCCCGGGGTGTAACCCGCGAGGTCTTCGGCCGGCCAGCCGATCTTGACGAGCTCTTGCTTGACCTGGCCACGCGCCCAGGGGGCTAACTCGAACGCCGAGTGATCGATGCGCCGCGTGAGTAGCGGGGCCACCTTCTTGTTGGCGGCGATCTCGGTGAGCACCGCAGCATCCGTCGACCGCAGCACGAGCGTGCCTTCTTCGTTGCGCACGATGATCAAGCGGCCGTAGCGGCCCACCGTCTCGGTGATGTCGATCGACACCGACTGCGGCACCGGAAACTTGGCGTACTTCTCGAGCACCGCGAGCATCTCGTCGGCTTCGTGGCCGGCCGCGCGGGCGTTCCACAGACCGAGGCGTGTGATGCGGTAGGTGTGCACATGCTCGGGCGCGCGCTCGAGTTCGGCGAACACCGCGAGGGCGTGGCGGGCCTCATTCGCCCGCGGGTTGGCCACCTCGAGCAGCACAGTGCGGTCGCTCTGAACGATGAGGGGCCCGTCGGGATTCATAACGGGCCAGTCTAGGCGGCGCGGCTGAGAGCGGTGACGCGAGAGCGCCAGCGCGGGGGTGAGCGCTCGTGCGCAGGCCGCCAATGAGGCAGCCACGCACCGCACAAAGCCTGCTACTCGAGCGGCTCGAGCGCCGTGATGCTCGCAACCGGAAGAGTGCGCTCGATGTCGGCCGCTTTGTCGCGACCCCGCACGCGCCCCGCGGCAATGCCTGTGGGCTCGAGGTCGAACGAGCGCTGGCTGCCGTCGGGAAGCTGCACCGTGGCGCGCAACGAGAGCTTGCCGCGCAGCGCGAGTTCCCACTGGCGGGCCACCCAGGCCGAGTCGCCGTCGATGCCGACCGTTGACCCGCTGCGGATGCGCGCGACCGCCGCAGCCACCGAGTCGTCGACAACGACGGGCGCAGGGCGACTGCGCGTGCGCCCCGGGCGCTCGGGTGTGACGGTGCCTTCGTCGGCTGCCGCTGGGTAGCGCGCATCGATGAGCGTCCACAGCACGACCGCGGGCTCGAAGCGGCTGACAGCCCGCTGCGGCCCAACGCGCCGGAGGGCGAGAGAGGCCGTAGCGGCATCGACCAGAATCGCTTCGAGAAGCAAGAGGTCGTCGCTCCGCACCGAGGTGCGCGCGCTCAGCTCGGCCGCGTCGTGATGGTCGAGCGCGCCCACGCGCACGGCGCCGTAGCGACGAGCCGTCTCGGTGATCAGATACGCGAGAGGTTGCGGAACCCCCGTGAGTGAAATGCTCGCGAGAAACTCGGTGAGGTCGGCCGCGGTGTCGCCCATGGCAACGGCGCGGGTCACGCTCTCGGCCGTGATGCGATACCGGCCCGCGAGGCCCGAGCTCTCGACCTCGGCGACTCGACGCAATCGTTCATCGATAGCGCCCGCGAGGGGGCCGGGCGACACAATCGTGAGGTCGTGCTGCACGTACACCTGGGTGACTTCGGCCGGCACGAGCGGGGCGAGCACGCCCGCGGCGGTGGATGCGTCGCTCACGACCAGCGCGCGACCAAACGAGCTCGGCCGCCCGTCAACGGCGATGCCCAACCGATCGGCCTGCACGCCTCGACGGGTGAGGCGCGCGAGCAACGGCTCACCGCCCGCGGGATACAGCCACTGGACGAAGTCGGCGAGCCCTGACCCCCACCGCGAATCGGCCCGCTCCGCCAGCAGGCTCACGAGTTCGGGCGGCAACGCTAGGCGCCATGCCTCCGCAAGAGTGCTCCACCGTTCGGCGAGGGGGCGGCGCCTCCAGGCGTCGCCGAGCTCGGTCGAACGCGTTGACCCGGCGTCGTCGTCGATCAGACCCGCGAGAGCGGCGAGATCGGTCAGTGTGGGCACATCGTCGAGGGAACAGCCCGCGGCGGCGGCAAGGCGCTTCGCGTCGGGCAGCGACAGGCCCCCGCGCGCGAGCAACCGGCCCGGAGTCTCGCCGAGGGCGAGCACGACCTCGGTCACGGCGGTCGTCGTCGTAAACGCACGCTCGGCCGCGCCGCGGTCGAGGAAGCGCCTGTCGGCATCGTCCACCGCGGTGAGCGTGGGCGGCGCAGCCTCAGACCGCAGGGCCTCAGCACTCGGCAGGCCGCGCGCGGGCCAGGCTGCGAGCTCGGCGGCGACGGCGGGCCAGACAATGACGTGGGTGGGCGTGCGATCGCACAGCAGGGCATCCATCGCCGCTTCGAGGTCGAGCAGAACGTCGTCGGACGAGCGATTGAGCCGAGCGGCGAGCTCGGCGGGTGTTGCGCCGTCGTCAGACTCCGCGGCTGTCGCGAGTGCAGCGAGTGCGCGACGCGTCAGCCCCGATAGTGCGAGCGCAAGAGCGGCGGGGTCAAGCAAAGCCTCGGCGAGGTCAAAAACGTCGCGCAGCGAAGCCGGAGAGATGGCGCGCTCACGAATGACGCGCGCCACGATGGTATCGTCGAGGTCGCGAAGCCGCGCCGCGAGGGCGAGCGAAGCTGCGCTAGTTGCTGGCATCCGTCGCGGCTCGCCCCCGGCGCACAGCGCTGACGACGAGCAGCACAATGATGAGCACGAAGCCGATCGGCAAGCCAATGAGCGGCAGAATCACGACGCTCGGCCACACGCCCTGCGTGAAGTCATCGCCCGAGAGACCCGAGTTCACGCCGACGAGCACAGCGAAGAGGCTGCCGATGCTCAGCAGAATGATGGCGGCCACCATGTACGCGAGCGAACGCTCAACGCGGCTGTTCATGACGAACGACTCTTCGGGCATAAATCAAGAATAGGGTCGATCGCCGACCTCGCCGTACCCCCTGTGACAGGGGCAGGGCGTTCTGGGCCATCGCCAGGTATCCTCAGAGGCTGGATCACCAATCGAGGAGTGCGCGCATGCCCACCGGCAAGGTCAAGTTTTACGACCAAGAGAAAGGCTTCGGCTTCATCGCGAGCGATGAGGGCGACGAGGTCTTCCTGCACGCCTCCGCACTTCCCGAGGGCGCCGTAGTGAAGGCGGGCACCAAGCTCGAGTTCGGCATCGCCGACGGCAAGCGCGGGGCGCAAGCTCTCTCGGTGCGCATTCTGGATGCGAAGCCCTCGCTCGCGCGCGCCAACCGCAAGTCAGCTGACGACATGTCGATCATCATCGAAGACCTCGTCAAGCTGCTCGACGGCATCGGCTCAAACCTCAAGCGCGGTCGCTACCCCGACGGTGAGCACGGCAAGAAGATCGCCGCCGTGCTGCGCCGCGTCGCCGACGACCTGGAGGGCTAACCGCCCGTGGCGCGCGCCCCCAAGAAGGCCGCCGCAGTCGTCACCGGCACCGATGAGCTCGAGCCCATCGCCCGGCAAGCGCTCGGCGAGATCACGCATCCCTCGAATGTCGGTGCGATTCGGGATGTCGTCGTGGCCGACGATGTCGCGACCGTGCGTTTCTCGACGACCCAGGGCGGCTACCCCGGTTGGTACTGGACCGTCTCCATCGCCGTCAACCCCGGGCTCGAGCCGAGCGTGCTCGAGACCGAACTCATGCCCGCTGAGGGCGCCCTCGTCGCACCCGACTGGGTGCCGTGGGCCGACCGGCTCGAAGACTATTTGGCGCAGCAGGCCGCGGATGCCGAGCTCGACGACGACGATCATGACGACGACGACGACGATGATGATGACGACGATTTCGACGACGAGGTCGACGGCGGACATCTCGCCGACGATGAGGCCAACGCGCTCGACGACCACGACGCACTCGACGGCCACGCCGATGAGCACGACCTGCACGGCGACGAGGTCGACGGCGTCGACATCGACCTGCACCTCGACGACGAGCCGCTCACGCACTAGCGTCGCGGCGTGCTGCGTGCGCCGCGAGCAGTGAGCGCGGGGTGCGGCTAGCGCGCCCCGCGGCTCGTGCGCCCCGCGTTGACTCCGGCGCCCGGCGCGCTTTCCTCGATTGGTGCGGTTTTTCACGGTTGGCCGTGAAAGTTCACGGCCAACCGTGAACAATCGCACCAAAC
>JBJOPU010000157.1:0-4412 GCA_046050505.1 Actinomycetota bacterium | reverse complement strand
CTGTGGGAATCGAACCCCGTGACGCGGCAGCGTCAGCGCACCAGGACAAGCCTGGGCGGTGTGACTGGCGTTACGGAGCCGCCTGTGGGAATCGAACCCACGACCTTCTCATTACGAGTGAGACGCTCTGCCGACTGAGCTAAGGCGGCGGACACGGCCGAGGCCGTGACACGAGGTGAAAGCTTAGCCGATTCCGATGACCGGCGCAGACCTCCCGATCAGTTGTCGCAGACGAGACCGTCTGCTGGTACGGCGCCGGTGATGAAGTACTCATCGACCAGGTCGTTGATGCACGGGTCGCCCTCGTCGTAGGCGATGTGACCCTCGCCCACCCACGTGAGCAGCACGCCGCTCTCGAGTTGTTCGGCGAGCGCCTCCGCCCACTGGTAGGGCGTGGCTGGGTCACCTGTCGTGCCAATCACGAGAATCGGCGCGGCACCCGCACCGCTCACGGGGCCGAGTTCGCCCTCGAATGGATACGGCCAGTTGGCGCACAGCACGTCGCCGAGCGGCGAACCTTCGCCGGCGGTCGTCGGCGCGACGGCGCGAATCTGCGCGTTCTGCTCGGCGATCACGGCGCGGTCGGTTTCGACCGGATAGTCGAGACAATTGATGGCGATGAACGCTTCGAGCGAGTTGTCGATGTACTCGCCGTTCTCGCGCCCGTAGTAGAAGTCGGCGAGCAGGTAACCCGTTTCGACAACACCCGTGCGCAATTCTGTGAACATCTGCGACAAGAACGACCACGACTCTTCGTCGTAGAGGGCGGTGGCAACCGCGATGTCGAGAACGTTGGCGTCGAAGAACCGACCGTCAGCGGCTTTGATGGGGTTTTCGTTCAGCTGCTCGTAGAGGTCGCTGATGAGCGCGAGGCTCTCGTCGACCGAGCCAGGGAACGGGCACGCGCCCAAGTCAGCACAGCCCTCGAGGTACGCGCGAAGCGCCAGCTCGAATCCTTCCGACTGGGCGAGCACAACTTCGAACGTCGTCGTGGTCGGGTCGGTCGCGCCATCGAGCACGAGCCGGCCAACCTTCTCGGGGAACTGGTCGGCGTAGCGGGCACCGATGTCGGTGCCGTAGGAGTATCCGAAGTAGTTGAGCTGGGCATCCCCCACGATCGCGCGCATCATGTCGAGATCGCGCACGGTGCTGTTGGTGTCGACGAAGCCCAGCAGGGGGCCCGTGTTCTCGGCGCACGCTTCGGCGAACGCAACCGAGCTGGCGATCACCTCGGCCTCCCACTCGGGTGTGCCGAACTCGGCCTCGGGAATGCCAAAAATGAACTCGTCCAGGTCGGCTGCGTCGGTGTAGCACGTGACGGCACTCGAACGACCGACGCCGCGAGGGTCCCACCCGACGATGTCGAACTCGCGCTGGAGGTCGGCGCTCACGGCAAAGTCGACACTGTCGCGCACGAAGTCGAAGCCCGACGCTCCGGGGCCGCCGGGGTTGAGGAACAGCGACCCTTGCGCCTCGCCGCCCGTCGCGGGGTGACGCACGAGCGCGAGCTCGATGTCGTCGCCCTCGCCCGGGTTCTCCCAGTCGAGCGGAGCAATGGCGGTGGCGCACTGCGCACCGTCCCCGCATCCCTCCCAGGTCAACACCTGGGTGTAGTACGGCGTGAGGTTCTCAGCGACCTCTTCACCCGTGGGGGTCGAGACGGTGCCACCCCCGACAATGCCCTGCAGCCAGCTGGGCACACAGCCACTCAGCAGCAGCGTCGGAACGAGAACGAGCGAGACAAGAGCGGCACGTCGGGTCACGAGGGCGAGCCTAGCGCTGGCACCCTTCCGCTTGCTGAAATGAGCATCGCTTCGAGAGCGAGCACGGGAGGCGTGTTGGATTCGATGCGGCGTCGCGCGAGGGCGATCGCATCGAGCGCGGCGAGCGACTGTGCTGCCGTGCTCGCTCGAGCGGCGAGCTCGAGCTGACCGCGAATCGCCTCGTTGACCAGGTCTGCGCCGGCACCGAGCTGCAGCATTGCCAGATCGCGGTAGAGCGACATGAGGTCGACGAGCACCCGGTCGATACCGTCGCGCACCGAGCGGGTCGCGCGACGCTTTTGGTCTTCTTCCAGGGCCTTGAGGCTTGCCCGCAGACCAGCAGGAACACTCGCACCCGGCTCGATGCCGAGCGACCGAAGCGCGGCAGCCCGCTCTTCTTCTTCACGTTCGGCCGTGAATGCTTTGGCGTCGTCGGTGGCAATCGCGACGAGCCGCTCGGCCGCCAGCACGGCCCCGCTCACGCTCGAGACACCCAGCGCGAGCTCGAGCGTGCGGGAGCGTCGGTCACGCGCATCTTCATCGGTGGCGAGCCGCAGCGCCATGCCGATGTGGTTCTGTGACTCGCGAGCTGCCCGCTCGGCGAGCGCGGGCTCGACGCCATCGCGACGCACGAGGAGTTCGGCGACCTCGGTGACGCTCGGCACGCGCAAGCGGACCGTGCGCACGCGCGAGCGAATCGTGGGGATGAGGTCGGCAGCGTTGGGCGCACACAGAATCCACACGGTGCGCGGCGGCGGCTCTTCGAGCGCTTTGAGCAACACGTTCGACGTGCGCTCAGCCATGCGGTCGGCGTCTTCGATCACGATGACGCGGTACGGAGCAACACTGGGCGAGAACTGGCTCTGCGCCACGAGCTGCCGCACTTCGTCGATCGAGATGATGACGCGATCGGTCGCGAGTACGGCAAGGTCGGGGTGCGTGCGGGCGGCGACCTGAGTCGCCGTGCGGTGCGCTTCGGCGCCCTCGGTCGATCCCTGCAAGAGGGCGGTGGCGAAGGCGAACGCGAGGTTCGAGCGGCCCGAGCCCGGCGGACCGGTGATGAGCCAGGAGTGGGTCATCGCGCTGGGATCGGCCACCGCATCCCGCAGCGTCGCAATCGCTGCCTCTTGCCCGGTGAGCTCGTCCCAGGCGTTCATGCCGCCACCCTAGCCGAGCAGGACTGACACACGGTCGCGGATGCTCGCCTGCAGCTCATCAACCGGCAGCGTCGCGTCGAGCACAAGAAACCGCTCGGGCTCTGCCGCAGCGAGGCCGAGGTACGCGGTGCGCACGCGCTCATGAAAGTCGGATTCCTCGGCCTCAAGTCGGTCGTACCGCGTACGACTGGCGTCGAGGCGCTCACGACCCACGGAGGGGTCGAGGTCGAGCAGCACCGTGAGGTGGGGTAGCAGCCCTTCGGTTGCCCACAGCGACACCTCGCGCACTTCGGTGGGGTCGAGCACACGGCCCGCGCCCTGGTAGGCGACCGACGAGTCGAGGTAGCGGTCTTGAATCACCACGTCGCCGCGCTCGAGTGCCGGACGCACGACCGTGGCGATGTTGTGGGCGCGATCGGCCGCGTACAGCAGCGCCTCTGACCGCGGTGCGATGTAGCCGCGCCGGTGCAAGATGATTTCGCGCAGCTCGAGCCCCAAGTCGGTTCCGCCCGGCTCGCGCGCTTGCACCACGGTTCGCCCTCGAGCCTGAAGCCACTCGGTAAGAGCACCCATCTGGGTGCTCTTACCCGAACCATCGCCGCCCTCGAGCGTGATGAAGATTCCGGTCACGACGCCTTCTTGGGCGCCGCGGCTTTCTTCGCCGCGGGCTTCGTCGCAGGAGCCTTCTTTGCGGCGGTCTTGGCCCCGGCCCCAGCCGCGCGCTTGACGGGCTTCTTGGCAGGACCCTTGGCCCGCTTGTCGGCGATCAGTTGCACCGCACGATCGAAATCGATTTCCATGGGGTCTTCGCCGCGCGGAACCGTGGCGTTCGTCTCACCGTCGGTCACGTAGGGGCCGAATCGGCCGTCTTTGAGCTTGATCGGCTTGCCACTCACGGGGTCGGCGTCGAACTCTTTGAGGGCGCTCGATGCCTTGCGAGCTCCGTACTTGGGCTCGGCGAACTTCGCGATCGCGCCGTCGAGGTCGATCTCAAAGATCTGCGATTCGGCGTCAAGAGAGCGCGTGTCGGTGCCCTTCTTGAGGTACGGGCCATAGCGACCGTTTTGCGCTGTGATCGGCTCGCCGCTCTCGGGGTCATTGCCAACCACGCGGGGCAGGTTCAGCAGCTTGAGCGCCGTCTCAAAGTCGACCGTGTTCGGGTCCATGTCTTTGAAGAGGGATGCCGTGCGCGGCTTCTCCGCCGGCACCTTCTTCTTGGCGGGCGCGCGCTTCTTGGGCGGCTCGATGACTTCGCCCGTGGCAGGGTCGACGATCGGAGCTGCGGCCTCTGCGGCGGCAAGCGCCGCAGCCTCCTCGGGGGTGACCTCGGGTTCCGGGTCCAGTTCGGTCACGTAGGGGCCGAACCGGCCGTCTTTCGCCACGACCTGTTTGCCGTTCTCGGGGTTGATGCCGAGTACGCGGTCGCCCACGACGGGAGCATCCACGAGTTCTTGCGCCTTCGCGGGCGTCAGCTCATCGGGCGCGAGTTCTT
>JBJOPU010000156.1:0-4445 GCA_046050505.1 Actinomycetota bacterium | reverse complement strand
CCCATCTCGTGCCGGCGACGGATCGTCGCGATCGCCAACGCGGCAAGCCCCGCGACGGAGACGACCTCACACCCACGATTCACGAATGACCTTCACCACGAGTGGCGCCATGACGGGGCAGGAGCGCGTCGATCGTGGTGAGCAACTGCATCCGCTCGGAAGGAATGTCGTGCGCCAACCGATCTACAGCAGCGGGCAGCATCCACTCATGCAGTTCAGCCTCGTTGATCGGGCGTTGAGTTCGGTAACCGGCCAGATAGCGTGATATGAGCGCGCCGCGGCCGAGACGGTGAAGCCGTCGGATGACCCATGGGCTCGTTTCTGTTGGCTCGCCGAGTCGCAATATCGTGAGAGTTGTGGCGACATCTGCCACAGGATTGCCCCGCGCTGCCGCTGGCCAGTCGAGAACCCGCGACGTGCCTGAGCTCCACATAACGTTTCCGGGGTGAAGGTCGCCGTGGCAGAGCTGGGTGCCAGCGGGCTGCCGCTCGAGCGTGGCCAGGGCGGGTTCGCGAACGTGATCGGGCACCACCTGAGAGTGCAATATCCGTGCCGACATGACATCGCGGTAGTCGGGTAGGTGCGCCTCGCCCTTCTCGCCATGAATCTCAGCGTGGATGCGGCCCATTGCCAATCCGACGCGAAAGAGCAGCCAGGGGCGGGAACCGATGACGGCCAACATGTCTGATCCGGGGAGTCGTTCAAGCGTGAAACCCGACCGACCGAGCACTTCGCGCTGCTCAAAAACAACGGGACCTAGTCCGGCACGAATGCCCGTCAACGCGCGCCACTCGACGTCGCGAGAAGACGTGTGGCGGTCAAAAAACAGTTTGAGCAAGACGCCGTCATCAATCTCGAACAGTTCTGCCTGGCGTCCCTGGTTGACGAGTTTCACATTCCGCTCCTTGTGCCGACGAGATGTTTCCTTTGCGCGGTGGGTGTTGCGACCCCTCCTAGCGGAGACTGTCGGCGATCGGCCGAAACTTCATGCGCGTCTCGGCGAGCTCAGAGTCGGGGTCGCTGTCGGCGACGATGCCTGCTCCGGCGTAGGCGGTGAGCAATCCGTCGTCGTCGATGCGTGCGCACCGCAACGCGATGACCCATTCGCCGTCGCCGTCGTGGTCGATCCAGCCCACCGGCCCGGCGTAGCGGCCGCGGTCGAAGGGCTCGAGTTCGGCGATGAGGGCGAGCGCAGCATCCGTCGGCGAGCCCGCAACGGCGGCGGTCGGGTGCAGGGCGGCGACGAGGTCGAGCGCACTCGACGATTCGGCAAGCTGCATCTCAACGTCGGTCGCGAGGTGCCAGAGGTTGGGCAGCTTGAGCGTGAAGGGCAGCTCGCTCGCGGTCACGGCGCGCACGTGCGGGCGCAGCGCATCGAGAACGCTGTGAACAGCAAAGGCGTGCTCGTCGAGGTCTTTCGCGCTCGTCGCGAGCTGCGCGGCAGCCGCGGCGTCGTCGGCCGAGCTCGTGCCGCGCGCGGTGCTGCCCGCGAGCACGCGAGCGCTCGCTTCGCCGCCATGCACGCTCACGAGCGTCTCGGGGCTCGCGCCCATGAGCCCGTCGACCGCAAACGTGACGCAGTCGGGGTAGCGGTCGGCAAGCTCGTGCAGCAGCGCGCGGCGATCAGCATCGGGCGGGATGCTCGCCGTCGCATCACGCGCGATCACCACTTTCTCCACCCGGCCCGCGCGAATAGCCTCAACGGCGCGGCCCACGACCGCCGTGAACTCCTCGCGGCTCAGCGAGGCCGCGGCCAGGGTCGCTCGTGGGCGCTCGCCGATCGGCACGGCCCGGGGGGATTCATCGACCACCGTTGCCCCGACCCGCGACACGCGCGTGACCCAGCTCACGCCATCGTGCCGCCCGACAATCATCGTGGGCACGATGAGCACACTCGCCGCCCCCGACGCGTCGGCGAACGCAAAGGTTCCCATCGCGACGAGCCCGGTTCCGGGCCGGTGAACGGGGTCAACCACCTCGGCGGCGCTCGCGATGGCCCTCCACGCAGCCGCGGCATCCGTCAAGCGATGAGCGCCCGTGAAGGTCAGTCGCAGCGTTTCGCCGATGCCGACGATGCCGCCGCCGCGCCGCAGCGCCGCGAGGGGGTGGTGAGAGTCGGCGAACGCGAGGAGGTCATCGTGGTCGCCGACGAGCTCGGTCACCGCGCGCAGGGCGACCCCGGGCGCGAGAGAGGCAGGCACCCGCTCAGGTTACTCCGCACCCGACGGTCCCCCAGGCGCCTCACGGCGAACACCGGGCGGGCCCTCACTAGACTTGGGGCGTGACGAGGGCCGATCTGTCGAAGACACCGCGCGAGGTCGCGGCGATGTTTGACGGCGTCGCTCGCGGCTACGACCGCACGAATGCCGTGCTGTCCGTCGGAAACGCGGCCCTCTGGCGCATCGCGACGGTGCGCGCGGTCGACGCGCAGCCGGGCGAGCGCATTCTCGACATCGCTGCGGGAACCGGCACCAGCTCGGTCGCCCTGGCGAAGACGGGCGCCGAGGTCATCGCCCTCGACTTCTCGCAGGGCATGGTTGACGAGGGTCGCCGCCGTCACCCCGAGCTGCAGTTCATTCAGGGCGACGCCATGGCCCTTCCCTTCGGCGACGCTGAGTTCGACGCGGTCACGATCAGCTTCGGCTTGCGCAATGTGCAGAAGCCCGAGGTCGCGATTGCCGAGATGCTGCGCGTGCTCAAGCCGGGTGGCCGCATTGTGATTTGCGAGTTCTCGCGGCCGCCGTTGCGCGTGCTGCGCGCGGGGTACCACGCCTACTTGCGGTACGTCATGCCGCTCATCGCGGGCGCCGCGAGCTCGAACCCCGACGCTTACCGCTACTTGTTCGACTCGATCCGCGATTGGCCCGAGCAATCCGTGCTGAGCCAGTGGCTGAGCACGGCTGGGTTCACCCGGGTCGGCTACCGCAACCTCTCGTGGGGGGTGGTCGCCTTGCATCGGGGGCGCAAGCCCGCCGGCGCATCCGCGCAGTAAGCCGCCCCGACCGCCTCGACAGATCGGCAGACCGTTGACTCGCCTCCCCCCGCTCGCTCGCCGCAGCAAAACGCTGAGCGCGTCGCTCGGTCTCGGCGAGAAGCTGTTCGCATCGAGCGAAGAGCGCCGATTTGCCGAGGCCATCGAAACCGGGCTCGTCGAGGTCGAAGAAGGCTTGCTCAACGAGGTGGCCTTTGCTGACGACATGGCCGACGTCACGTCGCGCTATCTGCTCGAGGCCGGCGGCAAGCGCATCCGGCCCGTGCTTACGCTTCTCACCGCTCAGCTCGGCGACGGCAACAACGCGGCCGTGATCACGGCGGCGCAAGCGGTCGAAATCACCCACCTCGCCTCGCTGTATCACGACGACGTCATGGACGAAGCCGAGATGCGTCGAGGTGTTCCCTCGGCGCAAAACGTGTGGGGTAACTCCGTCGCCATCCTCACGGGAGACCTCTTGTTTGCCCGCGCGAGCAAGCTCGTGGCGGGACTCGGCGAGGGCGCCATCAAGCTGCAGGCCGACACCTTTGAACGCCTCTGTCTGGGCCAGTTGCACGAGACAATCGGGCCCCGAGGTGACGACGACCCCATTGACCACTACTTGCAGGTGCTGGCCGACAAGACTGGCTCACTCATCGCCGCGGCCGCCCAAATGGGTGTCATTTTCTCGAACGCACCCGAAGAGTACGCGGCGCCCGTGGTGGCATTTGGTGAAAAGATCGGTGTCGCCTTCCAGCTGATTGACGACGTTATTGACCTTGCCGAGCCTGAAGCCGAAACCGGCAAAGCACAGGGCACAGACTTGCGCAGTGGAGTCGCCACCCTGCCGCTCCTGTTCTTGCGCCGTGCGGCGGTGACGGATGCTGATGCCGCAGCCCTGCTGGCTCGCATCGAGCGCTCGGTCGAGGTCGACGGACACGACGACGAGGTTGCCGCAGCAATCGCGGACTTGCGCGCCCATTCGGTGACCGCGGAGACCCTTGACGAGGCGCGCCGGTGGGCCGACGAAGCGGTAGCCGCCCTCGCTCCGCTCCCCGAAGGCCCCGTGAAGCTCGCCCTCACCAAGTTTGCCGAAGCTGTCGTCGAGCGCAGCACCTGACGTTCGACGCCCCGCACACCACCCCCACAGAAAGACTCGCACGCGCATGACAAAGCTCAGGCTCGCCATTGTCGGTGCCGGCCCCGCCGGTATCTACGCCGCCGACATTCTGCTCAAGCACGAGCGCTCGTTCGATGTGTCGATTGACCTGTTCGAACAGCTTCCCGCTCCCTACGGGCTCGTGCGCTACGGCGTCGCCCCTGACCACCCGCGCATCAAGGGCATCATCAACGCTCTGCGCGAAGTGCTCGACTCGGGCGACATCCGCATCTTCGGCAACGTGCACTACGGCACCGACATCACGCTCGATGACCTGCGCACGCACTACCACGCCGTCATCTTCTCGACGGGCGC
>JBJOPU010000155.1:0-4466 GCA_046050505.1 Actinomycetota bacterium | reverse complement strand
GACGGCCAGGTGGTGGGCACGTGGAGCCGCACCGAGCGCGCGACAGCGATCGAGATTGATCTCGATGTGTCCTCGCCGCTTGACGCGCCCACGCGTGAGCTGGTCGAGCGCGAGTTCGAACGATATGCGGCTTTTGTCGGCAAACCAGTCGCGGTGCGGTGACAGGCGTCAGCCGAAGACGCTGCGGCTCGTCGCGGTGACCTGAAGCGGGATGCCCTCCGGCACGAACACGCTGAGCACGGGCGGCGCCCACACCGCCGCGAGAGTCACCCGCGCGCTCAGGCCGTCGGGTGTCGTCGCCTCAACGAGCCGCAAACCCTCGAGCCGAGAGTCGGGCGCTTGCGCGAGGTACTCGGCCGCGGCCGCCGTGACCTCGGGCTTCGTGAGGCGCGGGCGCAACTCGCCCTCGGCCGTCAGCTGTACAGAGTCGAGTCGGAACGACTCGGCGGCGGCGAGTGCGGCACCGTCGGCGAGCGTGAAGAGTCGCGCACGCTCGAGGTACAGCGAGGTCGCGGCGCTCACGAGCAACACGACCGCGAGCGCGAGAGCGCCGAAGCCCGCGATCAGCGGCAAGATCGAGCCGCGATCATCGGTCACGTCGAGGCCGGCCCTCACTTCGCGCCCCAGAACCGCGAGACCTGCTGGGTCGCACTCGCCTCGACCGGCACGGCCAGCGGAACGCGCAGGTCGAACAGCGGCGGCACGAGCGGCAGCGGCACGCGCACGGCAACCTCGACGGTGACCCATCCTCGTCGGGTGTGACACTGCCCAGGGTTGGGGGTGCAGCTGATGCTGAGGGCGACGTCGCTCGCCTCAAGTCCGTGGTCGGCAAGGGCAAGGTCGAGCGCGCGTTCCGCTGCCGCGGATCCGGCCGCGGTCGTCGGTGCCTGCACGAAAACCCGCGCCGCCTGTCGAGCAGCCCCCTCCGTCGCCAGGGCTGCCGACTGGATCGTGCCAAGCGTGAGAATCAGATAGACGAGCGGCACGAGCATCAGCAGACCCGCGGTGAGAAACTCGAGCGAGGCCGAGCCGCGGTCACCGCATCCGTCGCCGAGCACTGCGTCGGGGCCGCTAACGGAGGGGTTCGAGGGCCGCACGGCCGCTGACCTCCAGGGTGTCGTCGATGCCGATCATGCCGATGAGCGGTAGGGGCGAACTCACGGTGACGATGACGACGGGATGCCCTCCGTATGCCCCCATGCCCGCCGAGATGCTCTGCGCGTAGCTCTCGCCCAGGGCCGCGGTGATGAGCTCGCGACTGCGCTCGATGCCGGCGGGTAGGGAGCTGTCGGCGAGTGCCGCGAACCGCGCACCCTCCGCCGCCGCATCGATGAGGGTCGTGCGCACGTGCAACGCGAACGCCACTTGCAACACGCTCAGCGTGACGAGGGTGAGCAGCACGCCCACGAGCACGAACTCGACGGCGGCCGAGCCGCGGTCATTGCTGAGGCGCGCGAGCAGAGCATCCACGAAAGGCGGCCGCTCTAGAAGCCGGTGACGCGATCGATCGCCTGCTGAAAGACGCCCTGCAGCGCGGGGCCAGCGAGTGCCCAGATGAGGATGACAAGCCCGGCCGTCATGAGGGTGATGAGCACCCAGCCGGGCACGTCACCTCGGTCGTCGTTCGCACGGAGCAAGAAGTCGAGGATTCTGCGCATGCGACGTATTCTGGTGACAGCCGACACCACGGGCAGGTGCTCTCCACAGGCACCCTCTGTCTCTGCCGCAACCCGAACGGGAAGATCAGCATTGCGAACCACTGAAATCCGCCGAGCACCACACGCGCGTCTCGTCCTCGCGTCACTTGTGACTGCGCTCGCGATGGTCGTCACCATATCGGTAGCCGCACCGTCGTCTGCGTCAGCAACTGGGATCATCCGAGGCGTGGTCACGGGAAACGTAGAGGCGGGCTGGGACAGCTCTGTGCGTGTCAGACTGTCCCCCTCGGCCGGCGGCACGATCGTCGAGCGAACGGTCGATCCGACCACCGGTGAGTGGAGCGCACAGCTCCCCGTAGGTTCAACGTGGACTATCGGCTACTACTACACCGGTAACGGCAACTTCCTGTCGCGCTATGAGGGCGAAGGTGACGGCAACGACGCCGCCCTCCGGACGTCGTTCACCGTTGCCGCCGATTCCGAAACGGTGGTAAACCGTCAACTCGACATCGGAGCAACTCTCATCGGTACTCTGGCGGGCACGACGGGTCCGCTGACGTCAGGGCAGATCGCGCCTCGTCAATCACGAATCTTTCCGGGAAACACTCCCCGCGCGCAATTCGATCCCGCCACAGGCGTCTGGCGGGTTGACCGACTCGCAACGGGCTACGTGTCGCTCACTTTCTCGTCAACCAACCGATGGGCATCACGATCCTGGACGGATCCAACGACCTCGTCGACTCTGATCGCAGTCACCAAAGGAGAGGAACAGTCGGGCTTCGACGTGGTGCTCTCTCCTCTCGCTGCCATCGCCGGAACGGTTACCGCCAGCATCGACGGACAGCCAGTGCGGTTCGTGACCGCGCGACTCATCAGCGGCACCGGAACCGTTCACATGTACTCATTGGGCGGGTTCGACGGAAAATACGAGTTCGTTAATGTCACACCTGGGACCTACACCCTGTGTTTCACGAGAGCTGCCGATCCGACGGCGACATTCGGGCCATTCTTGCGAATGATCCCGACCTGCTACGGCGAAGAGCTGCAGGCAGGCGGAACACCGATCACAATCCTTCCTGGGCAGTGGATCGACGGCGTCAATACTTCGATGTCCCGCAATGGGAACCTATCGGGGGCGGTGACAACAAACGGCTCCCTACTGGCCGGCCCGAGTCACGTGAACCTTTTCCGTGAGACCTCCCCCGGCTCACAGTTCTTTGCCTTAGAGGACCAGACGACGTCGAACTTGGCGGGAGGCGGCTACACCTTCAACGACCTCGAGCCCGGCAACTACATCGTTTCGGCCCGTCGCATCAGCTCGCTGTTTGGGAGCGCAACGGTCTATTACCCCGACGCGCGATTCTTTCGCGACGCTGAGGTAATCACGGTCGACGTTGACCACGATGTCCCCCTCGAGCCGTTAGACCTGAATACCGAGCTCCTGCCTCTCCGTGAACGACACTCCGGTGCTGATCGCTTTGCCACGGGCACCGCGATCACGAAACAGATGTTCCCGGTCGGCGAGACGTGGACGGTTCCCGTTGTCTACATCGCCAATGGCCTCAACTACCCTGATGCTCTCGCTGCCGGACCATCCGCGGCGCACCTCGGTGGAGCGCTTCTGCTCGTGCGACCGACGGAGATTCCGGCGGTGGTCGCAGCGGAGCTCGAACGGTTGCAGCCAGGGAGGATCGTAATCGTCGGGGGCGTGGGCGCAGTCTCGAGCGCTGTTGAGTCCCAACTCGGGTCGTTCGTCGATGACCCCGAGACGCAGGTGACAAGACTCGGCGGTGCGACTCGGTACGAAACTGCATTCGCAGTCGCCAACGACGCGTTCCGCGGCGATGATGACGTCCCCGAGCGGCCAGAAGCCGTGTTCCTGGCTTCGGGAGCGAACTACCCCGACGCCCTCGCCGCGGGCCCTGCAGCGGCATGGCTCGGCGGACCCGTAATCCTCATCGATCCTTCTCAGCGACAGCTGTCCGCTCAGGTGCGAGAGCTCATTGTCCGACTTGATCCCGACTACGTTTATATCGTCGGCGGGTCGGGCGCACTCCCCGCCTGGGTCGACTCGGACGTCGCAGGGCTCGCTGCTCTCGAGGAACGTCGACTCAGCGGATCGAACCGCTACGAAACCGCCCTCCTGGTCAACCAGGCGGCTTTCCTCTTCGAGACGGAAGAAGCCGTACTCGCGAACGGGCAAGGGTTCGCAGACGCACTCTCCGGCGGCCCTTTCGCGGCGCAGCTCGGGGCTCCGCTGTATCTTGCGCCAACTAGCTGCATTCCGCTTCCCGTTCTCCAGGACATGAGCGACCTCAGCGTGCAACGCATTAACCTTCTTGGCGGTCTCGGCGCACTGAACGCGAACGTCGAGAACTTGGCGATTTGCTAGGGCCCGAGCTCAAGCACCATGACCCCCACCCAGACAGCGCACGACAGGTTCACGCCTTCGGGTAGTTCTTGCAAGAGCACCGTCATGGCTCATATGCCGCACATCTGGAGCCACGATGACGTGGTACAACCTGACGGTGTGGCTGAACCTCGTGAGAACGGTACGAGCACCCACGATAGGGGTCGTTGTTCTCCCAGCCGCGGTTGCGCGCGTCATTGTTGACTTTGTGTGGGGTCGTTCCACTCGCCAACCGCGCCCGCGGCGGGCATGCTTAACCCGTGACCGACACCCGAGCGCCCGCGACCGTGTCGCTCGAACGACTGCGGGCCTCGCTCGCCGATGTCGGCCTGAGCCTGCACCTCGACGGCATCGTCGAGCAGCGCGAGGCCGCGGCATCCGCGGTGCGGCAGATTGAC
>JBJOPU010000154.1:0-4480 GCA_046050505.1 Actinomycetota bacterium | reverse complement strand
CATGAGCGAGGCCGCGACAGTGAGCGAGGCAACGAGCAAGGCCTGGTGGCGAAAACGGTAGGGGTCGAGGGTGGCGGCGCGCGACAGCGCAGGGTGAATGAAGTGGAGCATGAGAAGAAAAACACTTCCTGGTGGCGGCCGGCAGGCCGTGGACACGGTGAGTGCACGTCATTGCGCATTCGACCTCGCGGCGCTCACGGCGAGCACTCGGCACAAGGTCAGGAGGTCACAGCACACGGCCCGGCGGAATCATTCACACCGGCGGCACTCGCCCCTGTCGGCAACGGAGCCAACACTCAAGCCTCACCCATCAACCTATGAAAAGGCTGATCAGGGTCACCGTCAGGCGACGGTCGTGCCGAATGCCAGGCCCAGCAGGTAGGTCGCTGCGGCCGCGCCGTAGCCGATCGCGAGCTGACGCAGCGCCCGCTTCAACGGCGATGCACCCGAAAGAACTCCCACGATCGCCCCCGTCACGAGCAACGCGAGCCCCACCAGCACAGCCGCCGTAACGACGGCGGCGAGGCCCTGCATACCGAGCAAGTAGGGAATCACGGGAATGATCGCGCCCGAGGCAAAGAAGGCAAAACTCGAGAGCGCCGCACCCCAGGCCGAGCCAATGGCCTCATGCTGTTCGGCCTCAGCTTCAGCCGCGCGGGCTGACGCGGCCACGGGGTCATAATCGGCGAGGATGCTGCGCGCGTGCTCGACCGCCTCCGCCTCGTCCATGCCGCGGGCGCGATACACGAGCGCCAACTCGTTTGCGTCGACGTCGAGATGCGGCAGCGCGGTGTGAGCCTCGGGGTCGGGTGTGGAGGCGTCGAGCAGTTCGCGCTGCGAGCGCACCGAGACGTATTCGCCCGCGCCCATCGACAGCGCTCCCGCGAGAAGTCCCGCAAGGCCGGTGAGCAAGACCGCCGAGGGGCCGAGACCCGCCGCACCGATGCCCATGACGAGAGCGAGGTTGCTGACGAGCCCATCGTTGGCCCCGAAGACGGCCGCACGAAAGGTGCCCGAAAGTCGTTGCCGTCCGCGAGCGGCCAGCCCGCGCACGACCTCGCCGTGGATGCGCTCGTCGGCGGCCATGGCGGGCGTTGCGTGGGCATCCGCCGCATACGGAGACCGCGTTTCGGCTCGCTGCGCGAGAGCCAAGACGAAGACGCTTCCGAAGCGCCGCGCGAAGAAGCCGAGAACGCGCGTGCGCACCGACACCGCGGGAACCCGATCAGCGTGGTCACCCAAGAGGTCGACCCAGTGTGCTTCGTGCCGCGCTTCAGCCTCGGCGAGCGCCAGCAGAATCGCGCGCTCTTCTCCCGTGCGACGCGTCGCGAGGTCGCGATACACGGCCGCCTCAGCGCGCTCGTCGGCAAGGTAGCGTCGCCACCGTCGGAGCTCAGCAGCGGTCGGGGTTCGCGGCTCGGTCACGCGCCCATGATGGCAGGATCGGCCGTCGGCCCGCAGTTCGGCATCCCGAAACCCCCGGGTCGCTACGCGGCTACCACCCCCACGTGCCTGCCGAGCCCTTGAAGGGCCCGACAATGTTCGCGGTTATCCAGCCGCCATAGAAGTCGCCCTCTTGCGGCGTGACCGTTTCTCCATCGACCGTGCAGCGGTCCATGCGACCCGGGTAGACCGACACGAAGCCCGCGATGGCCTCAAAGCCGCGGCTCGGTGCGGGGTAGTACCAGCCAGCACTCGGGGCGATCGCGGTGCCGCCGACGATGTCGTAATAGGCCGCACGCCCCTTGAACTCGCAGAAAGTTGAGCCCGCTGCGGGCACGAGCGCGCCATCGACGAAGGCCTCCGGCGGCAGGTAGAAGGCGGGCGGATGACTCGTCTCGAGCACCCGCATGGCCCGAGTGGTCTCGGCAATCAGCCGGCCGCCGAGCTCAATCGTGACGCGCGCGTGCACCGGCTCGACTCGAGGCGGCCGTGGATAGTCCCACACCGACTCTTGGCCCGGCCCCGGCTCGATGCGTTTCGGTCGCGCCACAGTCAGCGCCTAGAACCCGAAGTCGCCGAAGTCGCCGAACCCGCCGCCGTCGAAGCCGCCCGCATCGAAGCCGCCCGCGTCGCCGCCGGCATCGGCTCCCGCATCACCGGCACCCGCGTCAGCACCCGCGTCGCTGGCACCCGCGTCGGTGAACCCGGCATCCATCGGGGGCAAGAACGCACTCGCGAGCGCTGAGCCAATGACATAGCCCGCCACGGTTCCGAGCAGCGATGCGCCCACCATCTGGCCGAACGACGGGCCCGCGAGCGAGCGTTCCATCGTGCCGGGCTGACGCAGTTCTGAGCGGGTGGCCGCGCGCGCGAGAGTGGCCGGCTGGTCGTCGGCCGGGGCTTCACCCGCGGGTGCCGTGCGCGACATCTCGTCGAAGACGAGGCGACGCTGTTCAGGGGTGAGCTTTTCGAAGGCCTCGGCGTGCACCTGCTCGATCGTCTCGGGCGGGGCCGTCTGCAGCAGATAGCGATAGCGCTCAACAGCGCGCTCGTCGTCACTGCGCACGCCCGCGCGGCGAGGCTGCGGCTCGGGCGTCGGGGCGCCAAACAGTCGGTCGAAGAAGCTCATGGGGTCTCTCCTGTGTGTGGGGAGCACCACGCTACGGCCGCATGTTCGGTAGAGGCTGTGCAGAACTCGTGTAACAACTCGGTGAAGGATGGCACCGATGTCTGCCCCGTGCAGTACTGTCAGCAGTGAAGTTGATACGCCTCGGCGGTCCGAACGTGCGGTGCAAGCAGTACGTGCTCTCGTATAGAGCAGGATTCATGAGTGGTTCGACTGGTGGTTTCGACAGTCGAAACTCCGTGAGTAACAAGGAGTCAGCAATGACGACAGGCACTGTTAAGTGGTTCAACGCCGAAAAGGGTTTCGGTTTCATCACCCCCGATGACGGAAGCGCCGACGTGTTCGCGCACTTCTCCGCCATCCAGTCGAACGGCTACCGTTCGCTCGACGAGAACCAGAAGGTCGAATTCGACGTCGCGCAGGGCCCCAAGGGTCTGCAGGCTGAGAACATCCGCCCCCTCTAGTACTCCCCCGTCAGTTCGGGTTTACCCGAGCTGATACACGAGAGCCGCCCCCCGATGACGTGGGGCGGCTTTCGTCATGCTGGGGGGTTTTCGGCGGTCACGAAGTCGATGAGCTGTTCCACCCGGCCGAGCAGAGCGGGCTCAAGGTCGGCATAGCTGCGCACCCGACCGCGAATGCGCTGCCACGCGGCAGCACGATCAGCCACCGTCTCGTGCGGCCAGCCGAGAGCGCGGCATGTGCCCGTCTTCCAGTCTTCAGCGCGCGGAACGTCGGGCCAGGCCTCGATGCCGACAACAGCCGGACGCACTGCCTGCCAGATGTCGATGAACGGATGCCCGACGACGAGCACGTGGCGGGCATCCACCCGCGCGAGCGCTTCTTCGGCCAGTCGCGTCTCTTTCGAGCCGGGCACCCAGTGGTCGACGAGCACTCCGGCCCGGCGGCCGCTCGCGGGGCCGAACTCGACGAGCATCTCGGCCAAATGGTCGACACCCTCGAGTTGCTCGACCACAACGCCCTCGAGCCGCAAATCGTCGCCCCACACCTGCTCAACGAGCTCGGCATCGTGCCGGCCTTCGACCCAGATACGGCTCGCGCGGGCGACGCGAGCGCGAGCATCCGCCACCGCAAACGAGCCGCTCGCCGTGCGTGCACGGGCCGTCCGCGCCGCGGTGACCACCGGCGCGATGAGCCGCACAGGCTCGCCGTCGACGAGAAACCCTGCCCCGAGCGGAAACGCGCGCACTCGGCCGTGCCGGTCTTCCAGGTGCACGTTGCCGGCATCGACGCGCACGACGGCTCCGACAAACCCGCCGGCGTTGTCGCCGCCCGCGCCGCCCTCGGGCAGCTCGACCACAAGGTCGAGCTCAGCGTGCCGTTCGGTCACGACCGTGCGCCCCGCCGCACGCCAATCGCCAGAGAGCGCGTCATCGCCATAGTCACGCACCTCGTGAGGCTACGAGGTCGCGTGGCGACTCGCGTGCTGCCTCGCCGGTGTAGTGGCAGAGCGAACCTCGACCCCGGCTCTGCGGTGCTGCAGGGCGCGGGTGGATAAGGTGGCCCCACCACAACACGTGAGGTGAAGGAGACGCCCGTGCGCTCGACCGGTCAACTGTTCCGCTGGGGCTTGACGTGCTTGCTGCTCGTTCCTGTGGCGCTCGTGGGCTCGTTCGTCGCGAGCGGCACACCCGTGCTGCTGTGGCTCGCGCTGGCCCTCATCCTCATCGGTGGCGCGTTCAACGCCGCCGCCAACGTGCGCGGTTTTCGCCGGGTGGGTTCGGGCGGGCTCATGACGAGCCTCGACGGCATGACGCCCGCTGACCGAACGGCCGCTCCCGAGGGCGCCGAGCCGATCGTGCCTCAGCAGCGCATCATCTTTCCTGACGACGACACGGTCAATCCGGCCGACCGCCGCCTGCGTCGGCGCGTCGGTCTCGCCGCAGCGGC
>JBJOPU010000153.1:0-4484 GCA_046050505.1 Actinomycetota bacterium | reverse complement strand
ACCTCATCCACTGGCCGGCGCCGAAGTATGGCAAGCACGTCGAATCGTGGGAGTCGATGATCGAGGTGCGCGACGCCGGCCTTGCCCGGTCGATCGGCGTCTCGAACTTCATGCAGGCGCACCTCGACGACATCGCCGCGGCCACTGACGTGGTGCCCGCGGTCAACCAGGTCGAGCTGCACCCCGCCTTTCAGCAGCGCGAGTTGCGCGCGTATCAAGAACCGAAGGGCATCCACACCGAGTCGTGGAGCCCGCTCGGTAGCGCGCAGTGCGACCTCGCCGAATTGCCGGGCTTCGCGGCCATCGCTGAGCGTCACGGCAAGACGGTGCAGCAGGTTGCTATTCGCTGGCACCTGCAAGAGGGCCTCATCGTCTTCCCGAAAACGGTGCGCCGCGAACGGATGCTCGAAAACGCCGCCGTCTTCGACTTCGAGCTCTCGGCCGACGACATGGCGGCGATCGCGGCGTGCGACCGCGATCAGCGCGTCGGCGCGCACCCGCTCAACACCGACTTCTAGGCGGCTCGCCCGCGCGCTAGCCTGGCGCAGTGCGCGCATACGAGGTTGAGCAGTGACTCCTAACCCGGTCGAGCGAGTGCTCGGATGGGCGCAATCGACTCCCGACGCGGTCGCTATTGGCTCGAGCGACGTAACCATGAGCTATGCCGATCTGGCTGACTCGGTTCGACGGATGGCGGCGAAGCTGCGCCAACTGGGCGTGCGCCCCGGGAGCGTCGTGGCCGTTCGAGCACGTCCCGAGCTCGAGGCGGTGCTCATCATCGCGCTGCTCCACGAGGGGGCGGTGTCGTTGCACGCGAGCGAGGCTATTCTCGCGGCACACGGCGACCAGGTCGATTACCTCGTGGGCGAGGTGATGGGTTCATCACGCACGCGCGCCCGCGTCATCACGATCGATGCCGCGTTTCTCATGGCGCTCGGGGCGGTCAACTCCCGAATCGATCCGCAGCCACTCGACGATGCTGCTCCGTGCCGTGTGGTCTTCTCGAGCGGAACGACCGGCTCGCCCAAAGGAGTCGAGTTCACCGTCTCGTCACTCCTCTCCCGCACCTCATCTGCTCGGGCGAACTGGATGCCCATCGACCCCTTCATGTGCCTTCTCGGGCTCGACACCGTCTCGGGTTTCCAGACGTTCATGTGGAGCATGCTGCACGGCGCGACCTATCTGGTGCCCGGTGATGGCGAGGCGAACCGACGCCTCATCGAGCACTTCGGTGTGCGGTCGATCAAGACGTCACCGGCGCGACTAGAGAACCTGGTCGATGCCGTCGACGCGGCCGATGATGCGACACCCCTCGCACTCGACCACGTTGGCGTGGCCGGCAGCCTCTTGAGCCCCCTGCTCGGTCGTCGGTGCGAGCTCGCACTGGCAACCTATCCGACCTACCTGTACGGCTCCACCGAAGTGGGTACCGTCACGCGGGGGAGATTCAACCCCGACAAGCCAGCCGTCGTCGGCACGGTGGTCGACGATGCCGAACTGCAGATCATCGATGATGACGGGAGAGACGTGAGCTCGGCATCCCAGCAAGGTGTCATTCGATACCGCAGTGCCAGCACGCCTCGCGCCTATTGGCGCGCCTCAGCCGAAGCAAATGCCTCGTTTCGCGACGGATGGTTTTATCCCGGTGACCGCGGGGCACTGACGGTTGACGGCGGCCTCATCATCTCGGGCCGCTCCGATGACGTCGTTAACGCCGGCGGTGCCAAGTTCAACCTTGCCGAGCTCGATCTCTGGATGCTCGAGATTGAGCTCTTCGCCGACTGCGCGAGCTTTCAGTACCGCGACACCGACGGAACAACCCGCGTCGGGCTCGCATTCGTTTCGCGAACATCTGTAAGCCCAGAGATCGTGCTCGAAAGGATACGGTCAATGCTGCCGAACCTTGAGGTGCGAAAACTTTTCAGAATCGACACGATTCCGCGCAACCAACTGGGTAAAGTGAACCGGGCGGCTCTGACCGCCCTGATTGGAACATCATGACGACCCTCGTCCGCTCGATCGCTTTCACGGGCGCAAGTGCCCTCGGGCTCGCAGCTCTCAGTGCTGTCTCACCCGCGTCAGCGGCCTCCGTCGCCGGTTGCGGCGACGAGCCTGCCGGTGCTTCACTCACCCGCACCGGCGATGTGTGCCAACTCGACTTCGCGACGCCCGGTGCTTACGCCTGGACCGTTCCTTCTGGCCTTACGGGCCTCTACGCGGTCATGGTCGGCGGCGGTGGTGGAGCGTTCGCCAATGGGACCGATAGTGGCTACTCCGGATCGGGCGGCGACGTCGTCTACTCAGACTTGACGCTCGCCGAGGCTGGCTCCGCCGTGTCGGTGACGGTTGGCTTCGCCGGCGTCTCGGGCGCATCGGCCCCGACTGCAGGCAGTGCGTCAAGCGTGACCGTCGCCGTTCCGGCGATCGCTGCGACCGCCCCCGGCGGAATCGCCGGAGGGTTCTTTACTCCGAGCTTCTGTGTTGCCGACGGCAACTTCAGCACCTACGTGGGCAACGGCAATGGTGCGGGCGGCGACCAAGCGGGCCCCGGCGGCGACGACTGCGCCACGTCGACATCTCCGGGCGTGACTCCTTCGGTCGACGCCGACAGCAATGCCCTTGCTGCCTTGCCAATCTTCTCGTCACTCACGACTGAGTTCGGTGCTGGCGGGCGCGTGCTCGTCTCGCCGCAGACACTGCCAGCGGCCCCATCGCTCGTCGGGACGGGCGTTGGAGCGAGCGCGCTGTATGTCGCTCCGAGCACCGTGCCGTCGTCAGATGCCACGGGCGGAAGTGGCCGAGTGATCTTCCGCTATGCGGCAACAGACTCTGGCCTGGCTGCAACCGGTTCCACCGCCGAGGTTCTGCCGGCGGCAGGGTTCGCGGCAGGCCTCGGTCTCCTCGGCGCCATGATGCTGGCGTTCTCGCGCCGTCGCCGTGTGACGAGCTCTGCAGCGAACCGCTAAAGGGCAACCTCGGTGCGCACACCCAGGGGCGTGTGCGCGAGCAGCGGGCCGCCCGCGGGCGACTCGAGGCCGGCGAACTCCCGCTCGAGGGCGTCGCGGCCCTCGCTGAAGTGCGTCCACTGGTCCACGTGCAGCCCGACGACGCGGCGCGCGCTGAGCGCGAGCGCGGCGGCCCGGGCCCGCTCAGCGGTGAGGGTGAGGGGCGCGTCGATGTCATCGACGCGCGCGGCTCCGGCAAACAGGAGCGCGGCATCCACGGCCCCATAGCGGGCCGCGATGGCTTCGACGACGGCGACCTCGGAGTTGTCACCCGAGACGTAGACCGTCGGGTGCCCCGGCGCCGTGAGCAAGAATCCGCACACGGGACCGAGCCGTTCGGCCCATTCGTCGGGGCCGTGCTGTGCGGGCAGCGCGTGCAGGCGCGCGCCGAGTGCAGCGTGCTCGGCAACCTCGTCGCCCACCACGAGCGCATCATCGAGGGCGATGCTTTCGTCATCGGCGAGCCCGATGACGCGCGCCGAACCGCCGCGCGCGGCGAGGTCATCGGCGCCAATGGGCGTCGTGACGACCAAGGGCAGCGTGAGGCTGAGTTCGCGCCCACGGAGGTCAAGGTTGTCTTCGTGGTGGTGGTGCGACACGAGCGCCGCATCGATGCGACCGAGCGCGCTGAACGAGACAGCCGGGCCATCCGTCTTCTCGAGGTCGTCGGGGTCGGGGCCGTAGCGTTGCGGTTCGTCGAAGGTCGGGTCGAGCAGCAGGCGCAGGCCGGCCCACTCGAGTAAGGCGGTGGGGCCGCCGACGAGCGTGACGGCGATGGATGCGGAACTCGTGGTCATGCTGCGACCCTAGCCGCGCATCCCGACCCTACGGAGTACGCCCCGCGAGAAGCTCGCGCAGCGCTGTGCCCGACGGGGCGCGAGCCTGCAGCTCATCGTCGATGAGGGAGAACGCAGCGTTGGGTGGCGACTCCGACGCCGGGATGTTCCACCACGCCCACGCGAGCGCACCCGACAGGTTCGCGTCGGCCCACGTGAACGCCCGCCGCACGTGATCGTCGCCCCCATCGCTCTGTCCGAACTCGGCCATGACCACGGGCACGTGGGCGGCGAGGGGAGCGAGCTCGGCGTTCCAACACGCTTCGTCGGCGCAGCGGTTGCCGGGGTAGACGTGCACGCTCGCGACCAGCTGGTCGTCGTCGGGGGCTGCCTCGAGCCACCCGCGCAGGTCGTTGGCGTAGTCGATCCCACTGAGCAGCAGGGGCTGATTGGCGCCAACCGCGCGCACGGCGGCGACGAGTTGCGCCATGCCAACCGCCGGGTAGGTCTGACCCGAGAGCGGATAGGTGAGGTCGTTCTCGAGCGGCGGCGAGCATCCGCCCGCTGCCCAGCACTGCCACTCGAGGGTGAAGGCCCAGGCTTCACGGTCAGGGTCGTACCGACTGTGCGGCTCGTTGAACAGGTCGAAGAGCACGCCCTGGTGTTTGCGATACTCGTCGGCCACCGACGACCAGAACGGCGG
>JBJOPU010000152.1:0-4519 GCA_046050505.1 Actinomycetota bacterium | reverse complement strand
TCTGCGGGTGCATGCCCGATCTTTGCGATCGCGGTCGCCGCCGAGCTTGCGGGCATGCACCCGCAGACGCTGCGGCAATACGACCGACTGGGTCTCGTCTCGCCAACGCGCACCGCAGGTCAGAGCCGCCGGTATTCGATGCGTGACGTCGTGCAGTTGCGCGAGATCGCCCGGCTGAGCGCTGAGGGCCTCAACCTCGAGGGCATCCGTCGCATTCTCGAGCTGGAAAACGAAGTGGTCGCGCTGCGGTCGCGCGTGCGCGAACTCGAATCGGTGCTCGCTGACCAATTGCTGGCTCGCCCGGGTCGGCGCGTCTTCGCGGCCGGCGTTGAGGGCGAGGTTGTCTCGATCAAGGCGGGTACGCGAGCGCAGAAGTCGAATCAGCTCGTCGTGTGGCGCCCGCTGCGGCGTGGCTGAGTTCTCGGTGACCGACAGCCCGCTCGACGCCCTCTTCGCTGACCTGCGCCGGCGCCCCGACGTTGAATCGCCCGAACTGCGCGCGCGGGATGCCGCCGATCGCTATCTGCTCGACACGGCCGAGCCTCTCATCAGTGGAGCATCTACCCTGGTCGTCGTTGACGACACCCACGGAGCGCTTTCCCTCGGCGCCCTGACCCTTGGCGCTCAGTCGGTTCGAGTGCATCAGGATTCCCTCGTTGCGCAGCACGCCCTCGACGCCAACGCAGGAGTGCTCGCCTCGCGCATCACCCACCACTCGCTCGAGTCGGTGATGACGTCGGATGCTCCCCTCGCGCTCCTCCGCCTCCCCCGCTCTCTTGACCGGCTCGATGCGGTTGCCCGTCACCTCGCCGCGCACGCGCACCCCGACGCCGTGCTCGTCGCCGGCAACATGCTCAAGCACATGACCCCCTCGCAAAACGAGGTGCTGCGCGCGAGCTTTGAGCGCGTCGACGTTTCGCTCGCGCGCGGCAAGGCTCGCCTGCTCACCGCGCGGGGGCCGCGCACGGTCGCGCCGGCGGAACCGGCGCGCGGGTTCGACCCCGACCACGAGCTGCACATTGTGGCGCTGCCGGGGGTGTTTGCGGGGGCATCCCTCGATATCGGCACACGGGCGTTGCTCGACGCGGCCGGTCAATTGCCCGCTTTCACGACGGCGATCGACCTGGCCTGTGGATCGGGGGTTCTCGCCGCGGCCCTGGCCCGCCGCGCCCCGGGCGCGCGCGTCATCGCGAGCGATGTCTCAGCGGTGGCAGTGCAGAGCGCTGCGCTCACCGCGGCAGCGAACGGCGTGCGGGTCGAAACGGTGCACGACGACGGCCTCTCACAGCAGCCCGATGCGAGCGCCGACCTCATCGTGCTCAACCCACCGTTTCATGTGGGTGCTGCGGTGCACACGGGCATTGCCCTGCAGCTCTTTGCCGAGGCGGGGCGAGTGCTTCGCCCCGGCGGCGAACTCTGGGCCGTGTGGAACAGCCACCTCACCTATGGCCCCGCGCTCGAGCACGCGGTCGGCCCGACACGTCAGGTGGCGCGCACACCGAAGTTCACCGTGACGGCGTCGCGCCGCCGATAGCCCTAGAGGTCGCGGTAGCGGCGAGCCTCGGCGAGCTTGATCGCCAACTCTGCCGCGGTGAAGCGCGGACCGTACGCAGGCATGTCGCGCTGGATGCGCCAGCTCGCCGCGAGCCCTCCGCCATTCACGGCGTCGAAGCCGATCTGATCGACGAGTGCGCTGACGCGCTCAACCGCCGCAGCATCCTCGCCGTAGACCATGAGGGCGCGCCGGTCGGGCGTGCCCGCGGGCTGCGCGTGATCGGCGATCGCCAGAGCCGGAATGTGGTTGAACGCCTTAACGATCGTCGCGCCCGCAAAGTGCCGCGCGACGTACTCCGCCGTCGTGAGGCTCCCGTCGTCGAGCTCGGCGATCTGGCCGTCGCGCGCGGGGTAGTAGTTGTTGGTGTCGATCACAATGCGGCCATCGAGCAACTGGCTCGGGATGCTCGACACCGCCCCGAGCGGAATCGTCACGACGACGAGCTCACCAGCCTGGGCCGCCTGCTCAACGGTGCCGGCCGTGGCGAGGTCGCCCAGCTCAGCCACGAGCGGAGCCAGCGATGCAGGCCCGCGCGAGTTCGCGATCACGACGGAGAGGCCCGCCGCCGTGAACGCGCGGGCGAGGGCGCTGCCGATGTTTCCCGAGCCGATGATGCCGATTGTCGAGGTCATGACTGGTGCAAGCGAGCGGCGGCCCGTGTCATTCCCCGTTCGCCGACGGCGCACCGGCTCTCGGCGTACGCCCTGGTTTCTCGGGCAATCGAGGCATAAACTTGAGTCAGACCGACTCAGGTTTATCCGCAGGAGTGCACACGATGGCCAACATGCAAGGCGCCCCCTCGAGCCAAGAGAAGCAGAAGTCTGCCCTCGAGCAGTACGGCGTCAATCTCACCGAGATTGCCCGGTCGGGCAAGCTCGACCCCGTCATTGGGCGCGACGCCGAGATTCGGCGCGTCAGTCAGGTGCTGAGCCGTCGTACGAAGAACAACCCCGTGCTGATTGGCGAGCCCGGCGTCGGCAAGACCGCCGTGGTTGAAGGACTCGCCCAGCGCATCGTCGCGGGCGACGTTCCCGACTCGCTCAAGAACAAGCAACTTGTGAGCCTCGACTTGTCGGCTCTCGTCGCCGGCGCGAAGTACCGCGGCGAGTTTGAAGAGCGGCTGAAGGCCGTGCTGAAAGAGATCGACGAGTCGAACGGCCAGGTCATCACGTTCATCGACGAGCTGCACTCGCTCATGGGCGCGGGCGGCGGCGAAGGCTCGGTGGCGGCCGCCAACATGCTCAAGCCCATGCTCGCCCGCGGTGAGCTGCGCATGATCGGCGCGACGACGCTCAACGAGTACCGCGAGTACATCGAGAAAGACGCCGCCCTCGAGCGCCGCTTTCAGCAGGTCTTTGTCGGCGAGCCGAGTGTCGAAGACACCGTCGCGATTCTGCGCGGCCTCAAAGAGCGCTACGAGGCGCACCACAAGGTGTCTATTGCCGACAGCGCTCTCGTGGCCGCGGCATCCCTCAGCAATCGCTACATCACGAGCCGCCAGCTGCCCGATAAGGCCATCGACCTCGTCGACGAAGCCGCGAGCCGGCTCAAAATGGAGATCGAGTCGAGTCCCGTCGAGCTCGACGAGCTCAAGCGGGCCGTGACGCGCCTCGAGATCGAAGAGCTCGCGCTCAAGAAAGAGAAAGACGAGGCCTCGAAAGCGCGACTCGCCAAATTGCGTGACGAGCTCAAAGAGAAGACCGCACAGCGCAATGCTCTGCAGCAGCGCTGGACCATCGAGAAGTCGGGTCTCACCGCGGTTGGCGAGCTCAAGACGCGGCTCAACGAGTCGCGCATCGCGCTCGACAAAGCCATGCGCGAGGGCGAGTATCAGCAGGCGTCGAAGCTCAACTACGAGATCATTCCGGGTATCGAGCGGCAGCTGGCCGAGGCCGAAAGTGCCGAGAGCGGCCCGCGCATGGTCAACGACCAGGTGACCGACGATGACATTGCGGCGGTCGTGGCGGCCTGGACGGGCATCCCGGTCGACAAATTGACGCAGGGCGAGACCGAGAAGCTGCTGACGCTCGAGGTTGAGCTTGGCAAACGCATCGTCGGGCAGAAGGCCGCCGTGGCGGCCGTGAGCGAAGCCGTACGACGCACGCGCGCCGGCATTAGCGACCCCGATCGTCCGACCGGCTCGTTCCTCTTTCTCGGCCCCACGGGCGTCGGCAAGACCGAGCTCGCGAAAGCGCTCGCCGACTACTTGTTCGACGACGAGAAGTCGATGGTGCGCATCGACATGAGCGAGTACGGCGAGAAGTTCAGCGTCTCGCGCCTCATCGGTGCCCCTCCCGGCTACGTCGGCTACGAGCAGGGCGGGCAGCTCACTGAAGCCGTGCGCCGCCGCCCCTACTCGGTCATCTTGCTCGACGAGGTCGAGAAGGCTCACCCCGAAGTCTTCGACCTGCTGCTGCAAGTGCTTGATGACGGCCGGCTGACCGACGGCCAGGGCCGCACCGTCGACTTCCGCAACACCATCCTGATCTTGACGTCGAACCTCGGTTCGCAATTGCTCATCGAGCCCGGTCTCGACTGGGCGGCCAAGGTCGCCGGTGTCAACGACATCGTGCGGCAGTCGTTCAAGCCCGAGTTCGTCAATCGCCTCGACGACATCGTGGTGTTCTCGCCGCTCTCGACCGACGACCTCGGCCAGATCGTCTCGCTGCAGGTCGATCGCCTCGAGCGCCGCCTCGCCGAGCGTCGCCTGCAATTGGCGGTCACGCCGGATGCTCGCACCTGGCTCGCCGAGCGTGGCTACGACCCCGTGTATGGCGCGCGGCCGTTGCGCCGACTCATGCAACACGAGATCGACGACTCGCTTGCCCGCGCAATTCTCTCGGGCACGATCACCGACGGTGACGTTGTTCGCGTGGACGTAGCGCCCGACGGCGAATCGCTCGCCGTTGCCCGCATGGACGGCGTGTAAGGGCCTAACTCAGCGCCGCGTTCACCGCGAGGGCG
>JBJOPU010000151.1:0-4520 GCA_046050505.1 Actinomycetota bacterium | reverse complement strand
CTTGGCGCGACAGTATGCCGAGGGTGGAGCCTCCGCCATCAGTGTGCTGACCGAAGAGCGTCGTTTCGGCGGCAGCCTCGGTGATCTCGAAGCCGTGCGCGCCGCGGTGAACGTGCCGGTGCTGCGCAAAGACTTCATCGCAGATCCCTACCAGGTGTTCGAGGCCCGGGCGGCCGGAGCCGACCTCGTTTTGCTCATCGTCGCCGCCCTGGATGACGCGCCGCTGCGCGAGCTGCACACGCTCATCCTCGAGCTCGGCATGACTCCGCTCGTCGAGACCCACGATGCCGACGAGGTGCGACGGGCGGTCGACCTCGGCGCCTCGGTTATCGGTGTGAACGCTCGCGACCTCAGCACGTTCGTGCTCGACCGCGATCTTTTTGGGCGACTCGGGCCGATCATCCCCGATGGCACGGTTCGCATCGCGGAGTCGGCGGTCAGCTCGGTTGCAGACGTTGAGCACTACCGTCGAGCAGGAGCCGATGTGGTGTTGGTCGGCGAAGCCCTGGTCACTGGTGGCGACCCTGTTGCTACTCTCACGGAATATCTGGCGGTCTCATGAAGCTACGCGAACAGGTCGGCCCCTACTTCGGTGAGTTCGGGGGACGCTTCGTTCCCGAGTCGCTTATTGCCGCGCTCGACGAGCTCGACGCTGCCTACCAGGCCGCGCGCGTCGACCCCGCTTTTGCGGCCGAGCTCGCAGAGTTGCACCGCAGCTATACGGGCCGACCGTCGATCATCACCGAGGCGAAGCGATTCAGTGAGCATGCTGGCGGTGCGCGCATCATTCTCAAGCGCGAAGACCTCAATCACACCGGTAGCCACAAGATCAACAATGTGCTGGGGCAAGCCCTCTTGGCGAAGCGCCTCGGCAAGACACGCATCATCGCGGAGACGGGTGCGGGTCAACACGGCGTCGCGAGCGCCACGGCCGCAGCGTTGTTTGGTCTCGAGTGTGTCGTCTACATGGGCGAGGTCGACACCGAGCGACAGGCGCTCAATGTCGCGCGCATGAAACTGCTCGGCGCCGAGGTCATTCCCGTCAACGTGGGTTCGCGCACGTTGAAAGACGCGATCAACGAGGCCCTTCGCGACTGGGTCGCCAATGTCGAGACGACGCACTACCTTCTCGGTACCGTTGCCGGCCCGCATCCATTCCCGACGATGGTGCGTGACTTCCACTCGGTGATTGGCGTCGAGGCGCGCGAGCAGGTTCTCGCCCTCACGGGCCGTCTGCCCGACGCTGTCGTTGCCTGTGTGGGCGGCGGAAGCAACGCCATGGGCATCTTCCACGCCTTCCTCGATGACGAGAACGTGCGTCTCGTCGGCAACGAGGCGGCCGGCGACGGCGTTGACACGCTCTTTCACGCCGCAACCATCACGATGGGTCGGCCCGGCGTGTTGCACGGGGCCAAGAGCCTCATGCTCCAAGACGACGACGGCCAGACCATGGAGTCACACTCGATCTCGGCCGGTCTTGACTACCCCGGAGTGGGCCCGGAGCACGCGTGGTTGGCCTCGATCGGGCGTGCCGAGTACCGCCCTGTCACCGATGCGCAGGCGATGGATGCTCTGCGCCTGCTCAGCCGCACCGAAGGCATCATCCCCGCCATCGAAACGGCGCACGCTCTTCACGGCGCCCTCGAACTCGGCCGAGAGTTGGGCCCGGATGGCATCGTGCTCGTGTCGCTCAGCGGCCGCGGAGACAAAGACATGGAAACAGCCGCGCGATACTTTGGCTTGCTCGACGCCGCGGCCGAGAAGGCTGCGTCAGGAGAGCACGCATGAGCGCTGTTGCTGACGTCATTCGCACGCGAAACGATGAGGCGTCGGGGGCACTCATCGGCTACCTGCCGGTGGGGTTCCCGTCGCTCGATGCGAGCGTCGATGCCGCCGTCGCGCTCGTCGAGAACGGCGTTGACATCGTCGAACTGGGGCTTCCGTACAGTGACCCGGTCATGGACGGCCTCACGATCCAGCGTGCCACCCAGACGGCTCTGCGCAACGGCTTCCGGTTGCGCCACGGCTTCGAGGCGGTCGAGCGTATTCGTGCTCGGGTCGACGCGCCCCTGCTGGTCATGACCTACTGGAATCCTGTCGTGCAGTACGGCGTCGAACGATTCGCCACCGACCTCCAGAACGCCGGGGGAGCGGGGCTCATTACGCCCGACCTCATCCCCGATGAAGCCGCCGAGTGGATCGCCGCGTCGCACGATCACGATCTTGATCGCGTGTTTCTCGCGGCGCCGTCGTCGAGCGATGCGCGCATGAAGCAAGCCGTCGACAGCAGCCGGGGTTTCGTGTACGCCGTCTCGACGATGGGGATCACGGGTGCGCGCGATGATGTCGACAAAGCGGCTCGCAGCGTTGTCTCGCGCTTGCGCGAGGCGGGTTCTACGAGCGCGTGCGTCGGTCTCGGTATTTCGACGGCTGAACAGGTCGCTGACGTGCTCAGCTATGCCGACGGCGCGATCGTCGGCTCTCGGTTAGTCGCGGCCCTCGAGCAGGGGGGCGTCTCCGAAGTGGCCGCCGTGGCGGCAGAACTCTCAGCCGGAACTCGCCGCTAGGCTTGGTCCGATCGACCCTGCTTGACAGTCCCGCGAAAGGTTTCTGACGTGATCCAGCCCCTGAGCATCCCGAGCCCTCCTGCTGAATGGCAGGCCTTCGATCTCGGTCAGTGGCTTCGCGACATCGGGTTGACCTGGTTTGGTCTGCCGCTGACCATCTACGCATATGCGATCTGCATTCTCATCGGCATTGTCGCCGCGGTCGTCTTGACGAACCACCGGTTGACCGCACGCGGGGCCGAGCCGTGGATCACGCTCGACATTGCTCTCTTCGCCGTGCCGTTCGGCATCATCGGCGGTCGCATTTACCACGTGCTGACCCACCCCGACGACTACTTCTTCGAGGGTGCCAATCTGCTCAAGACCATCTACATCTGGGAGGGCGGCATGGCCATTTTCGGCGCCCTCATTGGTGGCGCGCTGGGCGTGTGGATCGGTTGTCGTGTGACGGGTATCCGTTTCTGGTCTTTCGCTGACGCGCTCGCCCCCGGGCTCTTGCTCGCGCAAGCGTTTGGTCGGCTGGGCAACTGGTTCAATCAAGAACTCTTCGGCCTTCCCACCGATCTTCCGTGGGGCCTTGAGATCGATCGTCCGAACGACGCCATTCCCGTCGGGCTTCCCGATGACGTGCTGTTCCACCCGACCTTCCTCTACGAGATCGTGTGGAACGTCACGGGTGCCATCGTGATTCTTCTCCTGGCTCGCCGTCTGACCTTGCAGTGGGGCAAGCAACTCGGCATTTACCTGATCTGGTACGGCACGGGGCGATCCGTCTTCGAGACGATTCGCCTCGACCCCAGTGAGCTGTTCTTGGGCATCCGTGTCAATGTCTGGGGCGCCTGGATCGCCGTCCTCATCGGAATCCTGATCATCGTCGTGCAATCGCGCCGTCACACTGGGCTCGAGCCCTCGCCCTACGTCGCTGGTCGGGAGTGGAAGCCGGAGGCTGGGGTAGACTCCGAAGACGTCTACACCGACTCCGATGACGACAGCAATGAGGCTGCCGTTCTCGCCGGTGCTCCCGGTTCGACTGACGCCACAAGCGAGTCCACCGCGAAGCCGTAACGCCACGCATGATGCTCACCGAGCACCGCGGGCGGCCATGAAGATCGCCACCACACTCGATCTGGCATCTGCGGCGCGCTTCGCGCGTTCTTCCCCTTCCCTCGGGCCAGCGACGTCCCACACGGTTTCCGCAACAACGTGAGGACGAACACGATGGAACTCACATCTCCGATGCAGAGGTTCTCTTCTGTACCCGCCGCGCAGGGCATGTATGACCCGCGGCGCGAGCACGACGCCTGCGGTCTCGCGATGGTCGCGACTCTGCGCGGAACCGCGGGGCACGACATCATCCAGGCAGCTCTCGATGCCCTGCGCAATCTCGAGCACCGAGGTGCGGTCGGTTCTGACGCCGGAACGGGCGACGGCGCGGGAATCATTACGCAGATTCCCGACGCGTTCTTGCGAGCGGTCATGCCGTTCGAGCTGCCCCCCGTTGGCCAATACGCCATTGGAACGGCCTTCCTGCCGACGGATGATGCGGAACGCGAGCGCGAGAAGGCGGGTATTGAAGCCATCGCGACCTCCGAGGGGCTCGAGGTGCTCGGCTGGCGCCTCGTGCCGACCAATGCCGAGAACATCGGCAACTTGGCACGCGCTGCCATGCCCGTGTTCGAGCAGTTGATTGTCCGTTCGACACGCACCGATGACGCGGGTGCCCCGGTTTCTGGGGTCGCTCTCGACCGCCAGACGTTCCGCGCACGAAAGCGTGCCGAACGCGAACTGGGGTCGTACTTCCCGTCGCTCTCGTGCCGCACGCTCGTGTACAAGGGCATGGTCACGACCCTGCAACTTGAGCCGTTCTACCCCGACCTGAGCGACGAACGTTTCACCTCGAAGCTCGCTCTCGTGCACTCGCGTTACTCGACCAACACGTTCCCCTCGTGGCCG
>JBJOPU010000150.1:0-4520 GCA_046050505.1 Actinomycetota bacterium | reverse complement strand
GACGAATGCGCCTGCAGGCGCAAGACGAGCAGCAGCCCGACGTCATCATCACCGAGATCGGTGGCACCGTCGGTGACATTGAGTCACAGCCGTTCATCGAAGCCGCGCGTCAGGTTCGTCACGAGCTGAGCCGCCGCAACGTGTTCTTCGTGCACGTGAGCCTCGTGCCCTTCATGGGTGCGAGCGGCGAGCAGAAGACCAAGCCCACGCAGCACTCCGTTGCCGCGCTGCGCTCCATCGGTATTCAGCCTGACGCGCTCGTGCTGCGCAGTGACCGGCCCGTGTCGAGCGCCAATCGTCGCAAGATCGCGCTCATGTGCGACGTCGACGAGGCAGCCGTTGTCAACGCGGTGGATGTTCCCTCGATCTACGACATCCCCTCGATGTTGCACAGCCAGGGCCTCGACAGCTACATCATGGACCAGCTCGACCTGCACGCCGGCGACGTGAAGTGGGACCGCTGGAAAGACCTGCTCACCGCCGTGCACGAGCCCAAGCGCGAGGTGACGATCGGCCTCGTGGGCAAGTACATCGACCTGCCCGACGCCTACTTGAGTGTGACGGAGGCTCTGCGGGCTGGCGGGTTCGCGCACCACGCCAAGGTGCTTATTCGCTGGATCGCCAGCGACGAGTGCGAGACGCCTGAGGGTGCCGCGAAGAACCTCGCGGATCTCGACGGCATCTGCGTGCCGGGCGGCTTTGGCGTGCGCGGCATCGAAGGCAAGCTCGGCGCCCTGCGGTTCGCGCGCGAAAACCGCATTCCGGTGCTCGGGTTGTGCCTCGGCCTGCAGTGCATGGTCATTGAGTACGCGCGTAACGCGGCCGGATTGCCGACAGCATCCAGCACCGAATTCGAACCCGAGACGGAGTTTCCGGTCATCGCAACGATGGCCGAGCAGGTCGACATTATTGCCGGGGGAGACCTCGGCGGCACGATGCGACTGGGACTCTACGAAGCGGCGCTCGCGCCGGGCTCGATTGTTGAAGAGCTGTATGGCGCGCCCGTCTCGCACGAGCGCCACCGCCACCGCTACGAGGTGAACAACGCCTACCGCGAGCAGATCGCGGCCGCCGGGCTGCTGTTCTCGGGCACGAGCCCTGATGGCTCGCTCGTCGAATACGTTGAGCTGCCGCGCGACGTGCACCCGTTCTACGTCGCGACACAAGCGCACCCCGAGTTGCGCTCGCGGCCGACGAACGCGCACCCGCTGTTCCGCGGGCTCGTGGATGCGGCGATCGAGCGTCAGCGCGCCTCGAAGCTCTTCGACGACGAGTCAGGGTCGGCCGAGTGACCGAGTCGCACGAGGGTACTTCCGAACCGCGCCTGAGTGACGAGGCCCACGCCGTCGAGGTGCTCGACAGCGAGGTCGTTTTTGCCGGAGCCGTATGGGACATTCGCCGCGAACGCTTCGCCTACGGCGATGGCACCCTCACGCGGGAGTTTCTCGAACACCCCGGCGCTGTTGCCGTGCTCGCGGTGGACGACCACGATCGCGTGTTGTGCATCCAGCAATATCGGCACCCGCTGCAGATGCGCAACTGGGAGATTCCCGCCGGCCTACTCGACGTTGACGGTGAGCCACCCCTCGAGGCGGCACAGCGCGAGTTGGCCGAAGAAGTCGATCTTGTGGCCGCTGACTGGCAGCCGCTCATCACGATGCACACCTCGCCGGGCGGGTCAGACGAAGTGATTCACGTGTTTCGGGCGACCGGGCTGTCGGCTGCAACCGAGGTCTTCACGCGTGACTCGGAAGAGGCAGACATCGCCATGCGCTGGGTCGCGCTCGATGACATTGTGGATGCCGTGCTTGGCGGTCGCGTTCACAACGGCATTTTTCAGGCCGCGGTGCTGGCCGAGCAGGCTCGACGCTCGCGGGGCTGACCCGTGGCCGAGCGCGAGTGCACGGGCACACCGCCCGAGCCCGAGCGCGAGCTGCCGGTCGTGGCGATTGAGCTCGGGCCCGAGCCTGGGCCGGAGCCGCCGCCTGCGCCCGTGCCGCCTGCCGCACTCGCCCGTGAGGTCGAGCGGTACCTGCGCCACATCGCGCTCGAACGCGGACGCTCGGTCAACACCGTTGCCGCCTACCGCCGCGACCTTGCACGGTATCTCGACCACCTCGTCGAGCGCGGCATCCACGAACCGGCACAGATCGGCGAGGCAGACGTGTCGGCGTTCGTCGCGGTCGTGCGCGAACCGCGACCAAGCGATGATGGCGAGCTGCTCGCGGGCGTGAGTGCGTCGAGTGCCGCACGCATGCTCTCGAGCGTGCGCGGGTGGCACCGTTTTCTCGCCGAAGAAGGAATCGTCACGCGCGATGTCGCGGCAGAGCAACGTCCGCCGAAGCAGGCCAAGCGATTGCCCAAGGCGATCACGATTGACGAGGTCGAGCGACTGCTCGACGCCTGCAGCGGCGATGACCCCATTGCCCTGCGCGATCGTGCCTTGCTCGAGCTGCTCTATGCCACGGGTGCGCGCGTCAGTGAGGCGGTTGACCTCGCCGTCGACGACGTCATCAGCGCGAGCGGGTCGACGGTGGGGGTCGAGGTCGGTGACGCCGTACGACTCTTCGGCAAGGGCCGCAAGCAGCGCATCGTGCCCCTCGGGCGCTATGCGCGTGAGGCGCTCGAGGCGTACCTCGTGCGAGCGCGCCCTCTGCTGGCGCCCCGCGGTGCGTCGACGCCCGCGCTGTTTCTGGGCGCTCGGGGTGCTCGGTTGTCACGGCAGAGCGTGTGGCTGGTCATTCGGGATGCTGCCGCCCGGGCATCCCTCACCGCCGAACTGTCACCGCACACCCTGCGGCACTCGTTTGCGACCCACCTGCTCGAAGGCGGAGCCGACGTACGCGTCGTGCAAGAGTTGCTGGGCCACGCGAGTGTCGCGACAACCCAGCTCTACACGCTCGTGACGGCGGATGCCGTGCGCGAGGCCTGGGCGACGGCGCACCCGCGCGCACTGTAACGAGCGACGCGCCTCAGCGATACGACTCGAGCGTGATCGCGATTGCCTCATCGATCGGCGTCGCGTGCACCCCGAGTTCGGTCGCGATCGCCGAGCTGTCGACGATGAAGTCGGACTCGAACTCGTAAGCCATTTCGACGACCTCGCGAATCGTGCGATCACGTAGGCCCAGCAAGCGGAAGATCCAGGTTGGCGTACCGGCAATCTTGCCCGTGGTGCCCGCGAGCCGAAACGCCGTTTGTACCATCTCGCGCGAGGTCTGCGCATCCGGATCATTGGGCAGGTGCCAAACGCGACCGATCGCACGCGGGTCGGTGCCGAGTACGGCGAGGCCCTCGCCGATGTCGGGGATGAACGTATAGCTGTGCCGAACGTCAGGTGAACCGTAGAGGCGCGCGGTGCCGCCCGCGAGCACGCCGTCGAAGACGAGGTCGCCCATGGGGGAGGCCATGCCGCCACCGGGGCCGTAGTAGTCCGACGCGCGACCCGTGGTCACGCGCACGCGACCGCTCTCGTGCGCGAGTCGCAACTGCTCCGCCATGCTGTTGCGCAGGCGCCCCTTCCGGGTGTGCGCGGCGAGGGGTGACTGCTCAGTGAGCGGGCGACCCTCGGGACGACCATAGCCGTAGACGTTCTCCATGCTCACGAGCAGCGCGTCATTGGCCTCGGCGGCGGCGAGCACACCGTTCTGAAGTGCGGGAAAGAGCTCGACCCACTCGTGGTACTCGGGGTTGAGGCACTGGTAGACGACGGATGCTCCCGCCGCAGCCGCCCGCGCGAACTCGGCGTCGCGCGCATCGCCCGCGAGCACCTCGACCCCAACGGGGGCGTCGCCACCGGGGAAGCGGCCCGAGCGGTTGACCATGCGCACGCGCACGTCGCGCCGCAACAACGACTGCATGGTGGCGCGGGCGACGGGGCCGGCGCCAAAGATCACCTGGAGGTCGGTCATGGGGATGCCTTTCGCGGGATAACTCTGCACGCTGTACAGAATCGAGTGTGCTCATTACTGTACGGTGTGAAGTGATCGAGAGCAAGGAGTAGCCGTGGCCACCCCCGGACCAGCACGCCGACTGAGCGAGAGCACCGTGCTCGACGCGGCTTTCGGAGTCGTCGCCGACCAGGGTTTCACGGCGCTGTCGATTCGCCGTGTCGCGGCCGTGCTCGGGGTGAGCCCCAACGCGCTCTACACCTACGTCGCTGATCGCGCTGACCTGTTGCGCGGCATGGTCGAGCGCGTCATGGGTGCCATCGACCTCAGCGCGTTGGCGACCACGACGCTCTCGCCCGCCGACCGTCTGGAGCAGTTCGCCGTGGCGATGCGACGAACTCTGCTCGGGCATCCCGGTGGCGCAGCGCTCATCATGTCGGGGCCGATCGACGGCCCACACTCGCTGCTTCTCAACGAAGCTCTCTTGCGCACGTTCGTCGACTGGGGGCAGTCGCTGGACGACGCCGCGCGCGGGGCCTATGCGCTGCAGGTCTACGTTCTGGGCACGGTGATGCTCGAGGCGGCCGATGGTGGCACGGGCGACCCCGAGCGAGAAGAGGCTCTCGCGCT
>JBJOPU010000149.1:0-4521 GCA_046050505.1 Actinomycetota bacterium | reverse complement strand
TGCGCGCAGGCCACCCACGCCAAGCTTTCCGATCTTGGAGAGGTCGCCCTTCCAGTACTCGACGCCCGTCGCCCCGTGGCCGCGGTGGTCATCCGCGTACACCGCGTAGCCCGCGGCGACGAGGTCGTGCGCGAGCGCCTCGTAGCGCAGCGCGTGCTCACCCACGCCGTGGGCGAGCTGCACAATGCCCTTGGGCTTGCCCGGTGCCCACACGTAGAAGTGCACGGACACCCCGTGGGTGTCGGTAAAGGTGCGGTGTTGACGCTCGGCAGTAATCTTCGGCATTGAAGGCCTCCTGGGCTCGATCTTAGGAGCAGTGCGACCGCGTCGCACTCACGCTTCGCGCGTGATCTCGACCGTCACGAACAGCTTCGAACTCGAGGTGCCCGCGTAGACACCGCGCAACGGCGGAACGTCGCGGTAGTCGCGGCCGCGGCCCACGATGACGTGGCGGTCGCGAATCTCGAGCATGTTGGTGGGGTCGAAACCGTGCCACTCGCCGTCGAACCACTCGACCCACGCGTGCGACTCACCGGCGATGGTCTCGCCAATCTGGGGCTCACGCGAAGGGTGCAGGTAACCGCTGACGTACCGAGCGGGGATTCCGATTGACCGCAGCGCCCCGAGGGCGAGGTGCGTGATGTCTTGGCAGACACCCTTTTTGTGCATCCACGCCTCAGCGGCGGTCGTGTGCACACCGGTGATTCCTGACATGTACTGCACTTCGTCGTAGATCCACTGGCAGATGCCGCGGGCCGCTGCCTCGGGGTTGGCGGCGACGGCGGCAAACTCGCGCGCGCGATCGGCCACCTCGGCGGGCGGCGCCGTGAGCTTCGTCTGCACCGTGTTTTCGACCGAGCTCACGGTCTTCTCGACGGCAACGGCAAGGTCAGCCCAACTGATCGAGGCCTCGTTCGAGCCGCGCGGGCGCAGCTCGACAAGACTGTCGGCCGTCAGCGACAGCTCTTGGTGTTGCTCAAGTTGCTCAAAGGCGGCAACGCGCGTGCCGAAGTAGTCAACGTAGTGGTGCTGCGACGAGCTGGGGCTGATGGCGAGGTGCGAGTGCAACACGACCTGTCCGTCAGAACTCGCGGGCAGCATGCGCGCCTCGTTGTACGACGCCGTCGCGTTGCCCTTGTAGTGGTAGCCGGTGATGTGCCGGATGCGCAGGCGGTTCATGTTTTCTCCGCCACCCAACTCGGCGCCGCGTTGGTCGGGAAGTACCGGTGCCGCACGGCTTCGCTCGTGGCGCTCGTGGCCAGTTGCACAGCATCCATGTGGCGTTGCAGGTCGTCGAGAATCTCGGCGATCGGTCGGTACTCGAGCTCGCTGCGAATCTGGCCCAATTGCCGCAAGGCCTGGTCGCCAATGCCGGCACGGTCGCTACGCGGCTCAATGTCGCGCAAGCACTGCTCGGCGCGCGTGACCGCAAAGAGAATCGATCGCGGAAAAAGTCGGTCGAGCAGCAAGAACTCAGCGGCGTTCTTGGCGCTCGGCACCCCGCGGTAGGTGCGCAGGTATGCCTCGTAGGCGCCGACGCTACGCAAGATCGTGGTCCACGAGGGGCCCGATGCCTCCGTGAGCGAGCGCGTCGCCAGCAAGCGGGCGGTCATGTCGGCACGTTCGAGGGAGCGCCCGAGCGTGAAGAACGAGTAGGCCTCATCGCGGCTCGTCGCCGATTCAACGATGCCCACGGCGAGCGCCGAACGTTCGCGCACCCAGCCGAAGAACTCGTGCACCTTTTCGGGAGCAACCTTGCGCGGCATGCGCGCCCGCGTGGTGTTGAGCACCTCCCACAGCTCGGTGCTCACGACCTCGCGGGCGCGCCGAGCGTTCTCACGAGCCGCTCCCAGTGAGTAAGCGATCGACGCGGGATGCGAGCGGTCAACCGCGAGAATCGCGAGCACATCGGCCCGCGTGATCGCGTGGCCGGGATCGACGTCGCTGCCCATGACACTCAAGAGCGAACGGCACGCGGTGTCTTCGTCGATCCAGGGGTCTTCGAGCAGCAACTGCAAGTGCACGTCGAGAATGCGCGCTGTGCCGTCAGAGCGCTCGACATAGCGCCCGATCCAGAACAGGCTTTCGGCGATCCGACTCAGCATTTCTCGGCCCCCTTGACTACCGCGGGAGCGCCGTTGCTCTGCTGTTGTTGTTCTTGCTGCGCTCGACGCGGATCGTCTTGGGGGTTGTGATCAACCTCGTGAGCAGTGGCGTCAAGAATGATCGGAATTGCCTGCGTCACGGTCGCTTGCTCGGCGACGATTCCCTGCACATCGTGACTGTCTGCAACCATCGGCAGCTGGCCGACGACCCAGGTGTCTTTCGAGCCGCCGCCCTGGCTCGAGTTGACGACGAGCTGCCCCTCGGGAAGCGCCACCCGCGTGAGCCCGCCGGGCAGCACCCACACTTCGCGGCCGTCGTTGACGGCGAAGGGCCGAAGATCGGCGTGGCGCGGGCGCATGCCCTCGTCAACAAGAGTGGGGATGGTCGAGAGCTGTACGACCGGCTGCGCGATCCACCCGCGGGGGTCTTCTTGCAGGCGCATCCGTAGTTCATCGAGTTCGGCGGAGCTCGCGGCTGGGCCGACGACGAGGCCCTTGCCGCCCGAGCCATCGACGGGCTTCACGACGAGCTCGTGCAGGCGGTCGAGCACCTCTTCGAACGAGTCGGGCTCTTCAAGCCGCCAGGTGTCGACGTTGGGAATGATGGGCTCTTCGTTGAGGAAGTAGCGCACGAGGTCGGGCAAGTAGGTGTAGACGAGTTTGTCGTCGGCGACGCCGTTGCCCACGGCGTTGGTGATCGTGACATTGCCGAGACGCGCGGCGAGCATGAGGCCGGGCGTGCCGAGCATCGAGTCGGCACGGAACGTCAGCGGGTCGAGAAACTCGTCGTCGACGCGGCGGTAGATGACGTCGACACGCTGCGGCCCCGCGGTGGTGCGCATGAAGACGCGCCCGCCCGAGCAGTAGAGGTCGCGGCCCTCGACCAGCTCGACGCCCATGAGGCGCGCGAGCAGCGTGTGCTCGAAGTAGGCCGAGTTGTAGACACCGGGCGTGAGCACGACAACGGTCGGGTCGTCGACGCCGGCGGGGGCGGATGCCCGCAAGGCGTCGAGCAGCCGCGTCGGGTAGTCGCCCACCGGGCGCACGCGCATCGACACGAAAAGTTCGGGAAGCGTCTGCGCCATGACCCGACGGTTCGAGATGACGTAGCTCACGCCACTCGGAACCCGCACGTTGTCTTCGAGCACCCGCCAGGTGCCGTGCTCGTCACGGATGAGGTCGATACCCGAAACCTGAATGCGCACGCCGTTGGCGCTCTCGATGCCCGCGGCCGAGCGGTGGTAGTGGCTCGAGCTCGAGATGAGCCGCGCGGGAATCACGCCATCGGCAATGCACCGTTGCGGCCCATAGACGTCGGTGAGAAAGGCTTCGAGCGCGCGCACGCGCTGGGCAACTCCCGACTCGAGGTGGCTCCACTCGGCGCGTTCGATGACGCGCGGCACAGCATCCAGCGGAAACGGCCGCTCTTCGCCCGCGAAGTCGAACGTGACGCCTTGCGCAAGGTAGCTCGATGCGAGGGCCTCGGTGCGACCGCGCAGTTCTTCTTGCGACATTTGCGCGAGGGCCGCGTGAATCTGCCGGTAGGGCATGCGCACGTCGCTGTCGGGCGTGAACATCTCGTCAAAGGCGACGGCCGTTCCCGTACGGGCGGCGGTCGCCGCATACCCGTCGAAGAGGTCGGCCATGACGAGAGCCTAGTCGCGGCGTGTTGCGGCGATGTTTCGCAGGATGCTCGCCGCGCCCTGCCCGCTGCCGTCTGGTTCTCCGACCCGTCGCCTAGGCAGTTGCCACAGCCGCGAGGTCGCGCTCAAACTGCTCGACGACGTCGCGGTGGCAGAGCTCGGTGGCCTCGGTCGTGGCGGTCGCCGCTCCTGCCGCGACGCCCGCGCGAAACGCCGCCGCGAGGTCGTGACCCTGGGCGAGACGCAGCACCATCGCGGCGAGAAAGCTGTCGCCCGCGCCGACCGTCGAGCGCACCGTGATGGGCGGCGAGGCGAGGCGCGTGACCGAATCGGCCGTGACAAGCACCGCGCCATCGCCGCCGAGCGTGAGCGCGACGACCTCAACACGGCCGCGGCCCACGAGCTCGCGCGCGGCCTCGATCTTCTCGTCGATCGTGAGCGTGGGCGCCCCGACGAGCTCGCCGAGTTCTCGACCCGACGGCTTCACGAGATAGACGCCCTCGGCGACGGCCGCAGCGAGCGCCGCGCCCGAGGCGTCGACGACGCACCGCACGCCCAGCTCGCGAGCGCGCCGCGCGATGCGCGCGTAGAAGTCGTCGGGCACTCCGGGCGCGAGCGAACCACTCGGCACGACGTAGCCGCCGAGATGCATGGCCGCTTCGGTGGCACTCACGCACTGCTGCCACTCGGCTTCACTCACGGTTGGGCCCTGCAAGACGAAGCGGAACTGCTGGCCCGTCGACGTCTCGTCGATCGTAATGTTCTCGCGCGTT
>JBJOPU010000148.1:0-4584 GCA_046050505.1 Actinomycetota bacterium | reverse complement strand
GAGCCACGAGGTCGTCGCCCTGCTTCGAGTCGGCGGCGCGGGCAGCCACCTGGGTGAGAGCAATGGCGCGTTCGGTGGCAGTCACGATGTCCTTCGACGAGAAGCGGGAGGCAAAAAACTCAGAATAGCCCGTTAGCAGCCGCGATCACGAATAGGCCGATGGCGACGACAGCCATCACCACGGTCGAGGCCACCAACACGGTCGTAATGGTGTTGCTCGCCGGGCGACGGCCGACGGCGATCACGCTGTGGCTCGACGTGTGGCTACTCACGGCCTTGAGGGCGCTGACGGGAGCCGCATCAGCCGGTGCGGCGGTGAGATCACCCGGGTCAAAGAGGTCATCAATCTCAGCAGATTCGTGAACGGCGGGCACGGCACCGGTCGACGAGACGACGCGCGGAACGTCGATCATTCCCGTGATGATGATTTCTCCCGTGCCCGCTACGGGCCCAGAAATGCCGCCCGTTGGCATCTCTGGCAAGACAAGCGCGTTCGTGTTCGACAGGCTGACCGCGGAACCAACTTCACGACTGAAGGTATTGACGAACGGGTCTTCGTCATCGTGGATGCCGACCGACCAGTGCGAGCCCGTAGCCGTCGACGGGGGCGACGGCACGGGAGTCACGGGCTCGGCCACAGGCTCGGCCACCGTCGTGGCAGCCTGAAGGCCGGCTGGGGCCATGGGCGGAGCGAACGAGGGGGGTTGCGTCGGATACGAGGGCTCTGTCGCCGAGCCCGTCGGCGCCTCCGCGATCGGTTGCGGCGAGAGGCGGGGATCGACGAAGGCGGTTGGAGGGCTTGACGGAGGCGCGTAGCCAGACGGGGCGCCATCGGATGGTGCGAAGGCGGGCTGCGTGAACGCCGGTTGCGCTCCGGTCGAGCCAGCGGGGCCCGCAGCGTCGCCAAACTCCGGAAGACCCGTCGGTGCCTGAGAACCGCCGTCTAACCGATCACGCAGTTCGCGCAACTCGCGCCGCGACAGCGTGTTCTCGCTCGGCGGCGACCACGACTCGTGAGCGTGAGAAGTCTGAATCGGGTCGGCCGTCGGTGCCGACGGGTGCACGGCTGACGATAGCTGGGTGTGGTAGTCGAGCGGGGCATCGGCGCCACCTCCCCACGCACTTTCGGCGACCCCCGGAAATGATGCCTGCGCAGACGGCTGCGCCGACGGCTGCTCACCAGTCTGATCAGCAGGCGGCCGAAAATCTCGGCGACGCATCTGTGCCCCGCCGTTTGCTGCTGGCGGAGCAACGGGGGGCGCCATCGGGCGCACGACGAGAGGCTCAACGAGGGGCGGGGCGACGTGCGGCGGCATCCCCGCCGAGGCCGTGCTGGGCAGGGTGGCGCCGGCTCCCGCGATCGGCTGACCATCAGCCCCGATGACGGGGTGGTCGACCGGCGGTGCGTCATAGTGCGGCACGCGAGGCCGAATTTCGGTTCGGTACGAGACATCGCCCGGCGCGGAGGGGGGAAGGTTTGCCGGGGCACTGCCGCGCGAGCGCCGTGTCAGGGGCGGGGCGGCGACGTCGGGACGAGCATCCTGCGCCGTCACCTCAGCTTGCCGCGCGGCGCGGCGGCTCTGAGGTGGGTCGATGGGTGTGCTCATAAGGGTGTGCTCCGATAGAGCCGGTGCTTCGAGATGTACTGCACAACACCATCGGGCACCAGGTACCAGACCGGAGAGCCGTGCTCGACGCGCTCACGACAGTCTGTTGACGAGATGGCCAGTGCAGGAATCTCGAGCAAGCTTACGTCGCCCTCGGGCAAACCGCGAACGGTCAGGTCGTGGCCCGGACGGCTCACCGCGATGAAGTGTGCGAGATTCCAGAGTTCGGCCGCGTCTTTCCAATCGAGAATCTGAGCGATCGCATCGGCCCCCGAGATGAAGAACAAGTCGGCATCGGGATGCTGTGACCGCAGATCACGCAGGGTATCGATCGTGTAGGTGGGCCCGTCTCGATCGATGTCAACGCGGCTCACGCGAAAGCGTGGGTTCGCTGCCGTCGCGATCACGGTCATGAGGTAACGGTGCTCGCTGGCTGTCACACCGTGCTTCTGATACGGCTGCCCTGTCGGAACGAAGACGACCTCATCGAGGTCGAAAGCGTGCGCCACTTCACTCGCCGCGACGAGGTGACCGTGGTGAATCGGGTCGAAGGTTCCGCCCATGATTCCCACCCGCGCGCGGTGCGCAGCGGGCCGGGAGGCGGCTGTAGTGGCGATGGGTATCGCGGAGGCGTCAGCCCGGCTCAGTGGCCGGCGTCGTGCCCATTCGGCTTGTTGGCGGTCTTGTGGCTGTGCCGGTTGGCAACATCGCGATACGCAAAAGTCACGAGCCCGAGCATGAGAAAGATGAGTGCGGCAACGCCGGCAATGACCTCGGGCGGCGCAATGAGCGGCGCGAGCTCTTCTTCAGAGGCGAGAATCACGGTGGCCAGCGTGGTCAGCATTCGGGGCTCCCCGGGTTGATGGGCGGTTGCAGCCCTCTTACTCTAGCGAAGGTCATCCACGAACCTGCCCGGCGCCGCGAACGATCCACTTGGTGCTCGTCAATTCGGGCAGTCCCATCGGGCCACGGGCGTGCAACTTCTGGGTCGAGATGCCGACCTCGGCACCGAAACCGAACTCGCCCCCGTCACTGAAGCGGGTTGAAGCGTTGACCATCACGACCGCGGAGTCGACCTCGGCGAGAAAACGCTCGGCGTTCGCCATGTCGCGAGTGATGATCGACTCGGTGTGCTGGGTCGAGAACCGGCGAATGTGCTCGAGCGCAGCATCCAGGTCATCGACGATGCCGATGCTCAGTTCGAGAGCCATGTGCTCCGTCGCGAAGTCGTCGTCAGTGGCGAGCGGCAGCGCAGGGTCGATGGCACGCGCACGCTCGTCTCCGCGAACGATGACACCCGAGGCTCGAAGCGCGGTGACGACCGGCGGGAGCAGCGTCTCGGCGGCGGCGCGGTGGATGAGCACGGTCTCGACCGAGTTACACACGCTCGGGCGCTGCACTTTGGCGTTGTGCACGATGTCGACGGCGAGCTGTTCGTCGGCCGTCTCGTCGAGCACAATGTGCACGACGCCCGCGCCCGTTTCGATCACGGGAACCGTCGACTCGCGCACGACCGTCTGGATCAAGTCAGCACTGCCGCGCGGAATCAGCACGTCGACGAAACCCCGAGCACGCATGAGGGCGGTCGCGCCCGCGCGGCCATGCGCATCGATCGTCTGAACCGCGTCACGGGGAAGGCCCACGGAGGCGAGCGCGTCTTGCAGGGTAGCCACGAGAACGCGATTCGAGCTCTCGGCCGCGCTGCCGCCGCGCAACAGCACGGCGTTGCCGCTCATGATCGCGAGAGCGGCAATGTCGACGGTGACATTGGGCCGTGCTTCATAGATCGCACCGACCACACCGAACGGCACGCGTACTTCGCTGAGATGAATGCCGTTGGGAAGGCGTGAGCCGCGAACGACCGTGCCGACAGGGTCGGGCAACGCCATGACATCGCGTACCGAGGCCGCGAGCGCGCGCACGCGCGGTTCGTCAAGACGCAAGCGATCGAGAAGCCCGTCGCTCAGGCCCGTCGCGCGGCCGCGCTCGAGGTCATCGGCGTTTGCCGCGACGATCGACGCGGCTTCGGCCTCGAGGCCTGCGGCGATGGCCGCAAGGGCTGCGTGCTTGCGAGCCGTCGTCAGGGTGGCGAGGGCGCGAGAAGCCGTTTTCGCAGCGCGCAACTCGGTGTCGATGATGCCCACGGGTTCGACAGGCCCGGGCTGACCACCCTCGGCGCCGTGATGAACAGTAGCTTCGACGGTCGACGACATGGCGTCAGCCTACCGGCGAGGCCTCAAACCAGGTTCCGACGACGTCGCCCGCGAGGGCTCGCGCTACCTGGCCGGTCGACGTGAGCACGACCGGAATGCCTTGGCTCGACGCCAACTTCGCCGCAGCGATCTTGGTGCTCGCTCCCCCGGTTCCGACCCCGGCCTCGCCAATGGTTCCGATCTCAACCGACGCGAGGTCATCGTCGTGCGCGACCACCGTGATGCGCTCAGCCCCGGGCTCGTGCGGAGGGCGAGTGTAGAGCGCGTCGACGTCGCTCAGCAGCACGAGAAGGTCGGCGTGCACGAGCTCGCTCACGAGCGCGGCAAGGCGGTCGTTGTCGCCAAACCGAATCTCTTGCGTCGCAACCGTGTCGTTCTCATTGACGATGATGAGGATGCGCAGGCCGAGCAGCCGCTCCATCGCGCGCTGCGCGTTACTGCGCGGGGTGGCGTTCTCCAAATCACCCGCCGTGAGCAACACCTGCCCGGCCACGATGCCGTAGCGGTCGAGGCTCTCTTGGTAGCGGTGGATGAGCACGTTTTGTCCCACAGCGGCAGCCGCCTGCTGGGTAGCCAGATCGGTCGGGCGCTCATCGAGTTTGAGATAGGGGATGCCCGTGGCGATAGCACCCGACGACACGAGCACGACTTGCGCGCCGCGCGCGTGTGCCTCGGCCAGGGCATCCACCAGGGGGCCAATCTGCCCGGCATTGGCGCCACTGATCGACGATGATCCCACCTTGACCACGATGCGGCGTGCGGCG
>JBJOPU010000147.1:0-4619 GCA_046050505.1 Actinomycetota bacterium | reverse complement strand
GCTCAGTGCCGCGCGGTACTCGGGTCTCGCGGCGACCGGCGACATTCGTGCGTGGCTCGAAGGCGAGTGGGATGCCGTGGCCCAGATCGCCCGTCAGCGCGCGACGCAAACCAACGACCCGCGCCGTACGGCGCCCTTGCTCGCGGCCCTGCAGGGCATTGCCGGCCCGATTGCCCTGCTCGAAGTGGGGGCATCGGCCGGGCTCGGTCTGCTCGTCGACCACTACAGCCACGTCTTTGTCGACGCCGACGGCGTCGTGCATCGCGTTGACCCCATTGAGGGCCCGTCGACGCTCGAGTTACGGTGCACCCTCGGGGCGGGCGTGCCCGTGCCGACGACGATGCCCGAGATCGTGTGGCGCGCGGGGCTCGAGCGCAGCCCGCTGCGTCTCTCGAACGTCGACGATGAGCGGTGGCTGCGCACGCTCATCTGGCCCGAAGAGCGCGAGCGCGCGGCGCAGCTCGATGCGGCGATCAGCATCGCGCGCGAGCATCCGCCGCACCTCGTCGCGGGCGACGCGGTTGACGGGCTCGCCGCGCTCGCGGCGCACGCTCCGCACGATGCCACGCTCGTCGTCGCGAGCCCGGCCGTGCTCGTTTACCTTTCGCCTGCCGACCGGGCGCGGTTCACTGCCGCGGTCGCCGAGTTGCCCGGCCATTGGGTGTCGCTCGACGGGCGGCGTGTGCTGCCCGACGTGGGGGAGAGTGCCGACGCGGTGCTGCCCGGTGCCGACGACGACTTCGTTCTGAGCCGCGATGGCCGCGCCCTCGCGGTTGTTTCGCCGCACGGGGATCGTATCGACGCGTGGGCGCATGGTTGAGTTCAGAGCGGCATAGCTGTGTTCATTGATCGATGCCCCTTACGGGGCATAGATCGAGCGGGCAAGCGCGTCGAGCACCGCGGGCGTGCGCGGGCCGAAGCTCAGCACGTCGCCGTCGTCCATGTCGACGAACCGCCGCGTCTCGCCCGCGCGCGTGAGGCCGACCGCGGGCTTCTCGGCGAGAAGGCCATCAACGCCGCCGACGCTCTCAAGGCCCCCCGTCATGACGAGAATGAGGTCGGGGTTTGCCGCAACGAGAGCTTCATCGGTCATCGGCCGAAGGCCGACCCAGCCAATCTCTCCCGCCACGTCGATGCCACCGAGCCCCTCGATGAGCTCATCGGCGCCCGATTCTTCGCCGAAGAGGTAGTAGATGCCCGAGGCCCCGCGAAGGTAGAGAAACAGGATGCGCACGCGATCAGCGGGGTCGTCGGGGCGAATCGACTCGATGTCGGCGAGTACCTCGGCGAGCTCCTGCTCGAGACGCTCGGCGAGCAACTCTCCCGTCTCGGGCGACCCGAGAGCGGCCGACACTTGCCGGGCCAGCTCGGCAGGGGCGCTGAGGCCGGGCTCGGCATCCACATAGACCACCGTTACCCCGGCATCGCGCAACTGCAGCACGACGTCGGTCGGCCCGACCGTGCCGTCGGTGATTACGAGCGTCGGGCGCAGGGCAAGCACGGCTTCGCTACTGATTGCGTGGCCACTGCTCGTGACGATGGGCAGGTCGGCGGCCTCAGGAAACGTCGTCGAGATGTCGCGCCCGACCACATCGTCGCCGAAGCCCAGCGCGAAGACCGTGGCCGCGATCGAGCCGGCAATGTCGAGAGGCAGGATGCGACTGGCGTCACTCACGACGACCTCGCGGTCGCCGTCGAGGTCACGCGACACGACCGTCACGGGAAGCGCCTGGGCGGGGTCGGTCGCAACGGGGTCGATCGCGCTCGATTCGATGAGCGCCGTTGACGGTCCGGTGAGGTCGCGCGGGTTCTCGGCCGCAACGAGTTCGCTGAGCGGAACGCGCGGCCCCGCGGGCGCTGTGGGCTCGGCGGTCGATGAGGGAGGAGAGACCGAGCATCCGGCAAGCACCGCAAGCGCGGCAAGCCCAGCGACCATCGTGGACGCTGTGCGCGAGTGCGCGCGGCGCACGGTGGAGCGGGTCATGATGGTTCCGGTCGATCGAGAGTCGGCACTGGGGGAGTTAGGCAAGCCTAACCCGCGTCGCTGTGCGGAGGGTGGGCGCCCGCTTGTGAGCAGGCCGCAGCCCCCGCGAGCCGCCTAGGGTCGAAGGTCCTCGCGTTCTACCCTGGTGACCTATGGATGCTCCCGCCACCCCCCTCGACGAGCGCGCACAACGCGTGCTCGAGTTCGAGCGCACGTGGTGGGGTCACAGCGGAGCGAAAGAGCTCGGCATCCGCCGCGAGTTCGGCTGGACTCCGGCCCGGTACTATCAGGTGTTGAACGCCGTGATCGACACCGAGGTCGCCGTGCGGTACGACCCCGTTCTCGTGGGTCGACTGCTCGAAGTGCGCGATGATCGCGCAGAACGGCGACGCACACGACGTGCGAGCGCCGACGGCGCAGCCTGAGACCCCACCTGCGGAAGGCATCATCACGATGGCCGAGTACACCCCCGATCGTTTCGACGAGATTCCCGACTCGCTCGGGCGCGTTGGTGCGCACCGAGCACCGCAGCCACGCGGGCGCGGCTGGGTTGCTTTTGCGTGGGCAGCGCTCGCGAGTGGCGCGCTTGTTGTCGGCGGTCTCTACGGGCTCTCGCTCATCAGCGACCGTGTGACCTTCGAGTTGCCCGGTCTCGGCACGACGCAGCCGATGCCGACGCCCACGGCGACGCCGTCGGCGACGCCTTCGGTCGAGCCCATCACTGACCCCGCCCTCGCCGAACTCCCGGCAGGCTTCGTCATCACCATCTTGAACGGCACCGAGGTCAATGGCTTGGGTGCTGCAGCACGCGATCTGCTGACCGCTCCCGGGTGGCCCGTCGGCACGGTCACGTCGGCAGCCCAGACCGACCTCACCGAAACGGTCATTTACTACAGCGACCCGGCCCTCGAAGGCGTTGCCGCGGGAATGGCACAGTTGCTCGGTGTGGGCGTTAGTGAGCTCTCCGACGCCTTCCCCGGTGCGCCGATCACGATCGCGCTCGGTGCCGACTTTGCGGCGATTGCGGCCCCCTAAAGCGTCGTTCGTTACGCGGGCGTTTCGCTTCGGTAAAAGGTCGGCACGGGGGCACCTCTAGCCCTGGTTGCCGACGGGAGGCGCGGGTATTCTCACGGAATCCCCGGCTACAAGGAGCTCCGCAATGCCCACAGGAACCGTCAAGTGGTTTAACGCCGAGAAAGGCTTCGGCTTCATCACTCTTGAGGGCGGTGAGAGCGACGTGTTCGTGCACTACAGCGCGATCGACATGCCCGGCTACAAGGTGCTCGAAGAAGGCCAGTCAGTCACGTTCGAGATTGGCAGTGGCACAAAAGGCCCACAGGCCGAAGGAGTGCGCGTCGCCTGACCGCACTCACGGCGCACCGTAATCGTGTTCCCGCGCGCATCCGTCGCGGGGCTAGGGTGACGCCATGAGTCGGTCGTCTCTCCGCATCGCGAGCATCGGCGCGCTGGGCGCGTCGCTCGTGATGCTCGGCGGGTGCACGACGAGCGACGTCATGCCCAGCCCTTCGGCGACACCCTCGTATGTGTCGACGTATGAGGCGCCTCCTGCGTATGGCATCGCGCCTCTCACCGGCGAGCAGATCGATGTGGGGGCGCTCGCGACTCCTTCGCTCGCGGCGAAGGTCGACAACCACCCCGACGCCCGCCCGCAGGTCGGCCTCGAGCGAACCGACATCGTCTTCGAAGAGCTCGTCGAGGGTGGCCTCACGCGGTACGTCGCGGTCTGGCACTCTGACGTTCCCGCTGTCATTGGGCCGGTTCGGTCGATTCGCCCCATGGACCCCGACATCATCTCGCCGCTGGGCGGCATCGTCGCCTACTCGGGTGGGCAGAGTCGTTTCGTCGAGATGATGCGCGCCGCGCCCGTCTACAACGCCATTCACGGTCAGCGCGACACCGACGACACCTTCTATCGAGGCGATAACGCGGATGCTCCGCACAACGTTCTCGTCAAGGCCCCCGAGGTCATCGCGCAACACCTCCACCTCGCGCCGCCTCCCCAGCTCTTCGCGTTCTCCGACAGCATCGCATCGGCCACGGCCACGAAGGAGGGTACGCCGACGGCGGGCATCGACATGCGTTTTGGCGGCGCGAGCGCTCCGTCGTGGAACTGGGATGCGGCGAGCGAGCGCTGGCTGCGACTGCAGACCGGCGGCGCGCCCGACACGGATCCCAGCGGCGCACAGTTGAGTGCCGTCAATGTTGTGGTGCTGAGGGTTCCGGTGCAGGTGATCCAGAGCATCCCGACCACCCAGCTCATCGGTTCGGGCGAAGCGTGGATTTCAACGGGCGGGGCGACCGTGCCCGCCATCTGGTCGAAGAGTTCGATGACCGCGCCCATTCGCGTGCTTGACGTCAACGGGGTTGCGGTGCGGTTGGCGCCCGGCAACACCTGGGTCGAACTCGTGCCTCTGCGCGGCTCGCTCGCATTCCGCTAGCGCTTCGTTCGCTGTCGCTGCGACTCTGGCCGGATGCATGGCTCACGCGGCTTGCACTCGCCCCCAGCGAGTGCCAGAATCGTTTAGCACTCACGCTCTGTGAGTGCCAAGAGCTACCGTACGTGAAGCGTCCGGGAGGGACGAGAGACACATGGCTAAGATCATCGCTTTCGACG
>JBJOPU010000146.1:0-4661 GCA_046050505.1 Actinomycetota bacterium | reverse complement strand
GCTCGCCGCGGGTGCCGCCCCGCGCCGCTGGGGCTCGTGGTACATCGCCGAACACCGCATTCGCGCAATGAGGGGCTACGCGGGAGACGCGATCTTCCAAAGCTTCGGTAACCCACTCATCTACCTTTTCGCGCTGGGAGTGGGGCTCGCGAGCCTCGTGCCGCAGGGCGTGGGCGACGTCAGCTACCTGCAGTTCGTCGCGCCCGCACTCATGGCAACGGCGGCGATGACGGTTGCGGCCAACGAGACGAGTTATCCGATCATGATGGGGTTCAAGTGGAACCCGATCTTCTTTGGCATGAACGCCTCGCCCATCACGGGCGGCCAGATCGTGAACGGCATGATGATTCACATCGCGCTGCGCATCGTCGTGACGGTCGCCATCTACTTCGGCATCATCGTGCTGTTCGGCGCCGTGCCCTCGAGCACGGGGTGGCTCGCAATCGGAGCCGCCACACTGACCGGCATGGCGATCGGCGTTGTGCTGTCGACCTACACCTCGACGATCGAAGAAGATCGCGGCCAGATGGCGATGCTGCAACGCTTCGGCATCACTCCACTGTTCTTGTTCTCGGGCACCTTCTTTCCGCTCGACCAACTGCCGATCTTCTTGCAGCCCATTGGCTGGGTGTCGCCGTTGTGGCACGGCACCGAATTGGGCCGTGTTTTCACCTACGGGGCGAGTGAGCCCCTGTGGCTCACGGTCACCCGCGTGGGCTACCTGTCGACCCTGCTCGTCGTGGGCTTGTGGGCGACGCGCCGCCACTTCGTGCGGAGGTTGAACAAGTGAGCGCCGCGCACCTGCCCGCACCGGCAACGACGGCCGCGCCGGCTCTGCAGCCGCGCCGCAGTGCGCTGTATGCCGGCAATACCGGAGCGGTCATCCATCGCGGCCTGCTCGCGACCCGCAGCACGAACTACCTGGTTGTGCTCAGCGGGTTCTTCGAGCCGGTGTTCTACCTGCTCTCGCTCGGCATCGGCTTCGGCGCGCTCGTCGGCACGGTGCAGACGTCGACGGGGCAAGAGGTGCCGTACGCGGCCTTTATCGCGCCCGCGCTGCTCGCTGTCTCGGCCATGAACGGGGCCGTGTACGACTCGACCTGGAACGTGTTCTTCAAGCTCAACTACTCAAAGCTGTATCAGGGGATGCTCACCACGTCGCTCGGCCCGCTCGACGTCGCCCTCGGCGAGATCTTTCTTGCGTTGCTGCGCGGGGCGATGTACGCCATCGGCTTCATGGTGATCATGCAGGCATTCGGCCTCAACCTGGCATGGACAGCACTGCTCGCGCTGCCCGCCGTGCTCCTGATCGCCTTCGGCTTCGCAAGTCTCGGCATGGCCATCACGAGCTACATGAAGACGTTCCAGCAGATCGAGTGGGTGACCTTCATCATGCTGCCGATGTTCTTGTTCTCGGCGACCTTCTACCCCATCACGGTGTACCCCGAAGCGATCCAGTGGATGATTCAGGCGCTCCCGCTGTGGCACGGAGTGGAGCTTGTGCGCGGTCTCACCACCGGGGCGTTGTCGCCCATGATGGTCGTGCACGTGGGCTACTACCTCGTGATGATCGCCATCGGTGTTGTCTTCACGACCAGCCGACTCCGTGCGCTCTTCTTGAAGTAGCTGCTAGCGCACCGACTTCACGGGCAACACGGCAAGGCCACCGAGCACGGCAGCCACCGCCGAGGCAATGAAGAGCCCGACGAAGCCCCCCGTAGCAGCAACCAGCATCGCGCCCACGAGCGGGCCAAAGGCCTGCGGCACGGCGAGTGCCACGTTCATGATGCCGAGGTCTTTGCCGCGCGTGTGGCGGTCGGGCAGCACCTGCGTTGCGAGGGCCTGGTCGACAGCCATGAAGCTGCCGTATCCGATGCCGAGGAAGCCGGCCGCGACAAGCGCCACCGTGAAGTCAGGCACGAGAGCCAAGAGCAGTGCAGCGAGCGCTTGCAGATAGGCCGCAATGTAGACGAACGCCTTGCGCTGCCGAAGCCGGTCGCTCACCCGACCGAAAATCAGGGCGGAGCCGGTGAAGAACACGAGGTAGATGAGCGTGAGCAGCAGGAGGTCGTCTTCAGCCGTTTCGCCGCGGTTGAGGCCATAGAGCAGGAAGTAGAGCAGCAGGGTGGTGCCGAGAGCGTTGCCCAGGTTGACGAGCACGCGGCTGACGAGCGTCCAAGCGAAGTCGGGGTGCTTGCGCGGGCTGATCCAGAGGCCCGTGATGAGCATCCTGGGGCGGAACGGCGGCCGCAGAACCGCAGGGAGCACTTCGTCGCGCGAGAGCAGCAAGAAGGGCAGCACGAGCACGATGAGCAAGCCGGCGACGAGCAGGTACCCCTGGATGAGGCTCAGGCCGAGGAAAACGACGAGCACGATGCCCAGCAGGGTGCCGATCGCTTGCGGCGCCGAGACCCACGCCGAGACGAAGCCGCGCTGTTCAACGGGCACCTGGTCGGCGATCGTTGCCGTGATCGCGGCAGACGCCATGCAGAAGCCGCTAATCGCGAGCGACCAGCAGATGCCGATGCCGACGAGGCTCGACTGCAGACCGAGCGCGACGAGCGCGCCCGCGAAGAGGAGGGTTCCCGCCGCAATCCAGGGCTTGCGGCGCCCGAACCGAGAGGTGGTTCGGTCACTGAGCGCCCCCGTCAGCGGGAAAACGATGAGCGCGCACACGCCAGCAATGGCCGAGATGATGCCGAAGGCGACCACGCTCTCGGTCCAGTCGGTCGTCGTGAGCAGCGCATCGATCTCTTGCGGCAAAAGCAGCTGGATGGGCGTCAATTGCGCCATCCAGATGCCCAGCCAGGCCATGGCGAAGACGGCGATCCACGTGGCGCTGACGCGACGCGTGGGTTCGGCAAACGGATTGAAGGCAGCAGGCATTTGGGGTGAGCTCACATTCGCCAGATTACTGGGGCAAACGGGCCGGTGGTGCACTGCACCCCGAACAGGGGGTGCAGTGTTTTACAACCGAATCGCCTGCAGCACGCGCGCGGTAGCGAGTGCCGCTTCGGCCGCCTCGGCTCCCTTGTCTTCGATCGAGCCCGGCAGGCCGGCACGATCGATACCCTGCTGCTCGTTCTCCAGAGTCAACACGCCGAAGCCCACGGGCTTGCCGGTGTCGAGCGCGACGCGCGTGAGTCCGTCGGTTGCCGCCGAACTCACATACTCGAAGTGCGGCGTGCCGCCCCGAATGATGACGCCAAGCGCGACCACGGCGTCGGCACCGGCGTCAAGAGCAGCCTTGCTCACGACGGGCAATTCGAACGAGCCGGGCACGGTGTACTCAACGATCGTGGCTCCGGATGCCTCAAGCACACGCCGCGCGCCCGCCTTGAGCCCCTCGCTAATGACGGTGTGCCACTGGCCCGCCACGATGGCGACCGTGAGGCCCGTGCCGTCGACGGAGAGGGTGGGGGATCCTGCGCCGCTCATGCGGTCTTCCCTTCGATGGTGGCAAATACGGGAGCGCTCGTGATGCTCTCGGGCAAGCGGTGACCCATGCGGTCGCGCTTGGCCGAGAGGTAGCCCTCGTTGTCGTCGCCAACGCCGACGACGAGCGGAACGAGAGCGCTCACCTCGACACCGTACTGCGTCAGCTGACGCTGCTTCTCCGGGTTGTTGCTGAGCAGGCGCACGCGAGTGACACCGAGGTCGCGCAACATGTCGCTCGCGGCCTCGTAGTCGCGCGCGTCTGCCGGTAGTCCGAGAGCCAGATTGGCGTCGAGAGTGTCGTAGCCGTCTTCTTGCAAGCGGTAGGCCTTGAGCTTGTTGATGAGGCCGATCCCGCGCCCTTCGTGCCCGCGCATGTAGAGCACGGCGCCGCCCTGGCGCTGGATGACGTCGAGTGCGGCATCGAGCTGGGGGCCACACTCGCACTTGAGGGAGCCAAAGGCTTCGCCCGTGAGGCACTCAGAGTGCACGCGCACGATCATGTCGTCGTGGGGCATCCCGCTGACAATGGCAACGTGGTCGGCGCCCGTCTTGCGGTCGCGGTAGGCGCGCATCGAGAAGGGGCCGTGTGTGGTCGGTACGGTCGTTGCCACCTCGAACGTGACGCTGCTGGCACGCTCGCCGGCGCGGGCTGGTGAGCCAGCGGCGAAGTCTTCGCCCGACTCGAGGTAGGCAATGAGGTCGACGATCGTGATGACGACGACTCCTTCGTGCTCGCCGAACCGAATGAGCTCGGGCAAACGCATCATGTCGCCGTCGTCAGCGACGACCTCGCCGATCGCCGCGACGGGGCGCAGTCCCGCGAGGTGCATGAGCTCGACGGCGGCCTCGGTGTGGCCAGCGCGCTCACGAACGCCGCCATCGACCGCGCGCAGCGGAATGACGTGCCCCGGGCGAATGAGACTCGCGGGAGTCGACGCGGGGTCAGCAAGGGTGCGCAGAGTGTGCGTGCGGTCACCGGCGCTGATGCCCGTCGTGATGCGGTCGGCCGCGTCGACGGTGATCGTGTAGGCCGTGTGGCGGGGGTCTTGATTGTCGCTGACCATGAGCGGCAGCTCGAGGGCATCGGCGATCTCATTGGTCATGGGTGCGCACAAGAAGCCACTCGTGTGGCGAATCGTCCACGCGATCCACGCGGGGGTTGCGAGCTCGGCGGAGATGATGACATCGCCCTCGTTTTCGCGACCTTCGTCGTCGGCGACCAG
>JBJOPU010000145.1:0-4676 GCA_046050505.1 Actinomycetota bacterium | reverse complement strand
CGCCGAACCGCCGCCCGTGCACGCGGCGAGCACGACGGCGCTGAGCGCGAGCACCGGGAGAAGTGCGACGCGCTGTGCCGCACGCCGCCCCTTCGGCCGACCGAGGCGCGTCCGCGTGGAGGCTGGGCGGTACCGCGACGGACGCGGGACCTTGGGCATCTTGGGCGTCTTGCGTCGCGGCCCGCGTTGCCGGCGCATGTGCAAGAGCGCCCAAAGCAAGAAGAGCAGACCAATGACGAGCGCACCGACACCACCGAGAATGAGCACGGTAGAGAACGGCGTGCTGTTGTCGAGCGGCCAGGTGATCGAGAGTGCTTGCGGAGCCGGCAGCGTTCCATCCGAGACGACGAGCATCGAGACGTCGTCGGGCACATTGACGGTCAGGCCCAATTCGCCTTCACCCTCGAGGTCACCGAACCACAGGTCGCTGCCTGCCGGATTCGGAACGACCGTTTCAGAACCCGCAATGCGTTCACTCACGAGGGCACCGGTCTCGTCATCAAACGTTACGAGGTTGTACGTCGCCGACCCGACCCACGCCAGCACATCGCTCGTGCGACCGTACGCCGCAACAATGGCGTCGGTCTCGGTCGCCGCTTCCGGGTCAGCCGTCGGTGCCGGCGTCTCGCCGATCGAGGGCGTGTCTGACGACTCGGGCTCGGCGGCCGGCGGAGCAACAACTCCGCCGATGATCTCGAGCGTCTGTCGACCGTCGTACTGGTTGAGTGCGGTGCCATCGATAACGGTGACCGTGGCGATTGAGTCCAGTTGCAACTCAGCGGTGATGCGGTCGGGCGGTGCCCACACGGTGCGTTGGGCAACGCCCAAACCGACGCCAACAACGGCGACAACGAAAAACACGATCGCAGCGATAAATCGCACGGGTCTACTCCTCTCGTGCTGGCGCATCACGATCAGGGATGATCGCGGCCCAAGAACGTTTGACGGTGGAGATGAATCTCTCGATGCGCTTCGCATCGATCCACCTGCGCTCGACATCGGGCGAGTTCCGTCTTCGGAAGACGGGCGTCCAGCAGAACAAAGACATTCCAGAATAGCCGACTCTCACGAGATGGCCCATTCGAGCCGATCAGCGGGCTGCCACCACCCGTAGTCTCGCCCCGCCAACACCTGGCCGACGACTACACTCGAACGCGATCACCCCCACCCAATACCGGGAGACGGAACGTGGCAGACACTGAGTACGACTTCGGCAATGAGATGCGTGGCTACAAGCGCGAAGAAGTCGATCGCGCCCTGCAAGAGATTCGCCGCGAACTCATCAAGGCAAACACCGATCGCGCCGAAAGCGCGAAAGAGGTGGGGCGACTGCAGGCCGTGATCGACGATCTGCAGGCCGAACTCGACGAGGTCGGTCGCCCGACCTATGCCGGTCTTGGGTCGAAACTCGAGCAGACCCTTCGCGTCGCCGAAGAGCAGTCGACGCGCCTCATTAGCCAGGCCGACATCGACGCCGAGAAGCTTCGGGCTGCCGCGCAGACCGAAGCGCAGCGCCTGCAGTCTGAGACGGCCGAGCGCACCGAACGCATGGTCGCCGACGCCGCGGCGCGATCGAGCCAGTTGACGGATGCCGCGAGCCGCCAAGCAGAAGAAACGATCGCGCGGGCACGCACCGAAGCCGACGCACTCGTGCAAGAAGCCGTGCGCGAGGCCGCTGCCATTCGTGGCGCCGTCGCGACCGAAGCCGCCGAGGCTCGTGCGACCGCGAAACGTGAAGCAGCTGCTCTGCGCGCCGAGACCGAGCGTGAGCTGGCCGAGTTGCGCGTCGTCGCCGACCGCGAGGTTGCTGAAGCGCGCGAAGCCGCCGGTGCGCTCGCGCGGGACACCGAGCAAGCTCGGACGACCTTCGAAAGCGATGACGCCACGCGCCGTGCGCAGCTTGATGCCGATATTCGCGCCGGTCGCGCCGACCTCGCTGCCGAACTCGCCGCGAGCCGCGAGGAGGTCGAAACCGAGCTGGCCCGCCGTCAAGCGGAGTGGGATGCCGAAGAAGCGCGCCGCCGCAGCGAGGTTGAGCAACTGGAGGCCCGCAGCCGCGCAGCACTCGAGCAGCACATCACTGCGGGCCGCGCCTCGCTCGAACTCGAGATCGAGGCGGCACGCACGGCACTCACCGAAGAACTGGCGAGCGCTCGAGCCGCGGTGGCCAACGAGGTTTCCGACGCCCGCGCGACGGCCGAACGCGAGATCGCCGAGGCGCGCGCGCTGGCCGAGCGCGAGATGGCAACGCAGCGCGCGAGCCACGACGAAGCTGCTGCTGCGCAGCGCACGGTACTGGAGCGCGATACCGAACGTCAACGTCGTGCCCTGGCCGACGAAGCCACGGCCACGCGCGCTCAGCTCAAGCACGAGGCAGACGAGCACCGCGCTCGTCTCACGCGCGAGTCAGAACAGGCTCGCGTTGACCTCGACGTTGAGCTCACCGCCCGGCGTGACGAAGCAGAGCGCGAGTACCTCGCCCGCCAGCAAGAGGCGGTCGTGCAGACGCAGAAGTACCTCGACGAAGCCACCGCGCAACTCGCGACCGCTCAAGAGCGCGCGAGTGCCGTTCGAGCCGAGGCTGAGGCGCTTGAGCGCGCAACGAAAGACCAGGCTGAGGCAGTTCGCGCTGCCGCAGATGCGACGGCCCGCTCGGTGCTCGACAACGCTGAGACGCGCGCGGCCGCGTTGCTGCGCGATGCCGAAGAACGCACGACGGCCATGGTCGCCGAGGCTGAAAACCGCCTGGCCCGCATCCGAGTCGAGCGTGACGCGGTGGCTGGCTATTTCGAAGGTCTGCGCGGGGTACTGTCGCAGGCAGAAACTCTCTCGACCCGCGACGAATAACGGCCGATCGAACGGCCCGGAGGACATTCGGTGAAGATTCAGAACGCGTTCCGCTTGGGCATTTTCGGAGGGCTGGGTGTTCTCATTGCCTTGCTCATCGGCGGTGCCTTCGCATCCCTGGCGACGATCCTCACCTACATCGGTGCAGCGATTTTCATCGCGTTGGGGCTGGACCCGCTGATCTCGTGGCTTGAGTCACGCAAGTGGCCCCGCTGGGCCGCCATTCTGACCGTGCTGGTGGGCGTGCTGGGCATGTTCGCGGGTCTCGTGTTCGCGATCATCCCCGTCGTCATCGAGCAGTCGAACAAGCTCGTGACGCAAGTCACGGAGTACGTCACGAACCCTGAAGCTCTCGACGAACTCATCGCGCAGATTCAGAGCCTTATTCCGGCTGAAGTGCTGGATGTGCGAGCGGCGGCAGACGATCTGCTGACGTACCTCACCGACCCCGACAACCTCACACAGATCGGTGGGGGTGTTCTCGCGGTGAGTGTGTCGATCGCCACGGGAATCTTCGGCGCGCTCATCATTCTGATCCTTACGCTGTACTTCACGGCCTCGTTGGGCAACATCAAGCGCTCGCTCTACCGTCTCGTGCCGCGGTCACGTCGCGAGAAGTTCATCGGAATCGCGGAGCAGGTCTCGCACGCCGTCGGCCGGTACGTCGTCGGTCAGGTTTCTCTGGCTCTCATTAATGGCCTTGCGAGCTTCATCTTCTTGACCATCATTGGTGCGGCATACCCGGCACTGTTCGCCTTCATTGCCTTCTTGTTCTCGCTCGTGCCGCTCGTCGGAACCCTCTCGGGCTCGATCTTGATCGTGGCCACGCAGTTGCTCGTCAATCCCGAGTCGACGATCACCGTGATCGCGGCGGGCATTTGGTACCTCGCCTACATGCAGATCGAGGCCTACGTACTGAGCCCCAACATCATGAACCGCGCCGTCAAGGTACCGGGCGTCGTGGTCGTGATCGCCGCCCTCATTGGTGGCACGCTGCTCGGCATTCTGGGCGCGCTGATCGCTATTCCCGTGGCAGCGTCGATCATCATCGTGATCAACCAGGTTGTGGTTCCGAAGCTCGAAGAGCGGTAGCTAGGGCCACTCTTCTGGCAGAGGCAAGACGGCTGGGTTCAGTCGCGCCACGATTTCGGTGAGCACCCGCACCGTCTGATTTTCTCCCACCCACAAGTGCTTGCCACCTTCCACGGAGACAAACTCGCGCTCGGGCACGCTCGCAAACCGCTCAAGGGCCTCAGTGGGCCGCAAGTAGTCATCGAGCTCAGGCACCACCACCACGAGTCGCTTGCCGGTGTCTTTCCATGCGGCGAGCTCGTCAGCCGTGGTGCGATGCAAGGGAGGCGAGAGCAGAATCGCGCCGACGATGTCGTGCTCAAGGCCGTGCTTGAGGGCAACCTCCGTGCCGAATGACCAGCCGAGGAGCCAGGGATCGGGCAGTCCGCGTTGAGCGACGAACGACATCGCCGCATCCAGATCGAAGCGCTCATCATCGCCATGCCCGAACGAACCCTCGCTCGTGCCGCGGGGTGAACTCACCCCGCGAAAGTTGAAGCGCAGCACGGCAACGTCAGCAAGGGCCGGCAAGCGCGCGGCCGCCTTGCGAATGATGTGCGAGTCCATGTATCCGCCCGCCGTCGGCAGGGGGTGCAGGCACACGAGCGTCGCGACCGGGTCATGGCTTTCTGGCAGCGAGAGCTCCCCCACGAGCGTCAGGCCGTCGGGCGTGTGGAGCTCAATGTCGGTGCGTACGGCCGGCAACACCGTCGCGCTGCGAATGGGTTCGCTCATGGTTCCATCCTCCAGCAGTGTGC
>JBJOPU010000144.1:0-4690 GCA_046050505.1 Actinomycetota bacterium | reverse complement strand
TGGGTGCTGCCCGGTTCGCACGCGCGCGGCGTGCTCTACCCCGACCGCGAGCAGACCGACGAGCGCTTCGACTGCACCGACGAGGCCTTCGGGTTTCCGTACACCGACGACGACGCGATCGCGGTCGAGGTGCCCGCGGGTGCGGCCCTGTTCTTCAACGGCTACCTGCTGCACCGCTCGCTCGAGAACAGCGGCAAGCACGGCTATCGCCGCGCGCTCGTCAACCACTACATGAGCGCCGAGTCGCTGCTGCCGTGGCAAAACAGCGAGGGGCGCTACTTCGCCGAGTATGACTTTCGCGACATCGTGATGGTCGCGGGGGAGGACCCGTACGCCTACAAGGGGCTGCGTGACCTGAGCGTTCCGGGCTCGCGCGCCGACAAGTCGGGCGGCTGCGACCGCTAACGCGCGCCGCGGGCGGCGACATCCCGCCTGTGAAATCGCGCCTGTGAAATCGCTATGCTCTCGCGCATGAATACCCTGCAGGCTCCCGATCTGCATGTGTTGCTCGATGCTGCGGCACAGCTTGCCCAGATCACCACCCCCGCTACCCTGCGCGAAGAGTCGGTCGAGATCTTGTTTCGGCTCGTTCCTTCGACGCGCGCCGGGTGGGTGACGATCGACCTCACGACCGGGGCGATGAGTGGCAACCACCTTCCTGAGCCCATTCCTTTTGTCATCCCCCTCATGCCTCGCGTGTTGAGCGAGGTGCCGATGGTGGCTGAGATGCTCGATGCCCCCGTGCCCGGCTCGCTGCGCATTAGCGACACGCTCACACCCGAGCAGTGGCACGCGCGACCGCTCTATGCCCAGGTGTATCGTCCGATGGGGGGCGAGTACCAGATCGGTTCACTCCTCGCCGTCGACGACGGGCTCGTCGAGACCCTGGCGGTGTTTCGCGCGGATAGTGACTTCACCGATCGAGAGCTCGCCATGGTCGAAGAGTTCGCCCGCCACGTTCGCGTGACACTCGCGCGGTTGCGGGCAGCAGCAGCTCGCGATGCCCAGGGCCTCTTGACCTCTCGACAGCGGCAGGTTTTGGCAGCGCTCGAGTCAGGAGCCACCGTGCGCCAGGCCGCGATCACGTTGGGGATCAGCGAGAAGACTCTCGAGAACCACTTGCAGACGATTTACCGCCGCCTCGGCGTTTCGAGCCGAACGGCAGCGTTGCACCGTCTCGGCGGCTGAGCGACGCTGTGTCTGAGCGACTCTCCGGTGGGGGATTTACCCCATCGAACTTCGCTCACCCTCTTGCTTAGTCTTCGATCATGACCTCCCGTGTGCCCACTCTCGTTACTCCGTTCGCTCTCGTGATTGCCGCTGGCCTGCTCGTCGGCTGCTCATCACCCGCCGACAGTGGCGGCGACACCGGCGTCGAGCCCGACACGAGCTCAGAGTCGAGCGCGCCCGATGACAGTGGCACTGACCTCGGCCTGCCCGCGCAGACGGTCGGCTCTGACACCGACTGTTCGTTCATCGGCGACGACCAGATCGCGTCCATCTGGGGGTTCGACGTTGTCGACCTCGACATCTCCATGGTCATCGAGACCGGCGGAGTGGGCGGCATCCTCTACGGCTGCGACTGGAACCAGAGCGACGACGGAAGTGGGCTCACCATTGGCATTGAGGTGAGTGAATTCGTCTCTGCCGATGGCCCCGTGCAAGCCTTCGCCGACGCACTCAGCGGCGCAGAGTTCGATGGCGAGGGCGGCATCGACCTTGAGCCGCTCGCGGGTGTCGGTGAGGAGGCCGCTGTGCTGGCAAACCTCAACCAGGTCGACACCCCGATCTTCTACAACGAGACCCTCATGGTGCGCTCGGGCGCCCTGTTGGTCGAGATCACGGTCACCGACGTTACGGGCGGCGTGACCCCCGCGCAGTACCGCGACCAGCTCGTCGCGACGTACGAGGCGGCGTTCGCCGGCTGAGCCGGGCTAGACGGCCGCGTCGGCTTTTGCCGGGGCGACCGTGCGACCCAGGCTCGTGCCACACACGCGCGCGAGCTCGGCCACGTCGGTGACGTCGTGCCGCTTGGCCGCGTGCACGATGATCGCGGCACACGCCTCGGCGTCGGCGAGAGCATCGTGGTGCGCGAAGTCTTCGAAGCCTGCGGCCATCGCGGCAACCGGCAGGCGGTAGGAGTCGAGGTGGTAGGTCTTGCGGGCAATCCGCAAACTGCACACGTACGAGAGGCTCGGCACCTCGAGCGCGCTCGCCTGCTGCGCCGCGCTCAACACGCCCATGTCGAACCCCGCATTGTGAGCCGCGAGGGTGTCGCCGTCGACGAACTCGAGAAGGGAATCCACCTGATCGGCCCACAGGGGCGCGTCGATGATGTCGTCAGCGGTGATTCCGTGGATGCGCGTGTTCCACTCGAGCATGTCGTCGAACCCGAACGGCGGACGAATGAGCCACCCCGCCCGATCAACCACCTTGCCCTCGCGCACCTTCACGAGCCCCACCGAGCATGCTGAGGCCGCGTGATTGTTGGCGGTCTCGAAGTCGATGGCGGTGAAGTTCAGGGGCACACAGTGATCGTGCCACGGGCCGCCGACGGCGGGCGGGTGGCGTCTCGGCGCGCCCGCACTGAGTTCGGATCGCGCGGGAAGATGCTGAGGTTCAGTGCTAGACGCCCCAGTTGGTGGCGGGCGCGACGAAGCGAATCACTGCCGTCGAGTCGGCGTACAACACCACGGATGCAATGAGTGGCGACGTTGGGTCACCGCCGGGCCCCAGATCGGCACTCGTGCCGACGGTCGTGGCGTCGAGATAGAAGTACGAGCCGTCTTCCGTCGGCCCGCTGGGCGCCGACGGATCGAGCTCAGAGATGGGTGTGCCCACCGTGATGTCAGCATCCGCGTGAATTGCCACGCCATTGACCGTCGCTGCCGTTACCTCGAGGCGAGTGACATCTGATGCGAACTGGTCCCACTCACCGTCGGCAAGAAACAGAGAAATGCCGTTCCAGTCGTAGATGAGGCCCGGCCACCATTCGTGCCCGCCTTCTCTGGTGGCGATGGCCGGCTCCGCACCCAGCGCATCCGTGAGTGTTTGCACCAGGAGGTCTCGATCAGTGAAGAAGTTCGCCGCGGCGAGCTCGCTGCCGTCGAGTGCGATGACCACAATCTGGTCGCCAGACACGACGATGTCGGCGGCAACCTGATTGGGGTCCGGCGTAGGCGTCGTCTCAACCGTGGGAGGGGGGGTCGGGCTCGGTGACCCTGTCGACTCTGCCGCCGGCTCGGCCACACCCGCGCACGACGAAAGAATCAGGCTGAGTCCGGCTGCAGCAAGAACGGTGAGAAAGCGGCGCATGCGGAGAAGTATGACAGTTACCCACCTACGGGAGATTCCGAGAACACCTGATCGGAAGGGGCGGTCGCGGTGCTCGCATGAGCCGCCGACGCGCGCTCTCGGGCACGCCGCGCGGGCCTAGCCTGAGAGGGTGCACTTGCTCCGTCGCTACTCGCCCGCCGTGCTCGCTCAGCTCTTCTGGGCGATGAACTTCGTCGTCGGCGACCGCGTCATCGCGGAGTTCACGCCGCTTGAGCTCACGTTCTTCCGCTGGCTCGGCGCCTTTCCGATTCTGCTCGTCATCACGCTGTGGATCGAGCGCGATCGGCTCGACAAGTGGACGCTCGCGGCGCGGGAGTGGTGGATTCACATTGTCCAGGCAGTGCTGGGCATGGTCGGTTACACCCTGCTGCTGTATGCAGCGCTCGACACCACGTCGGCGGTCAACGCGAGTGTGATTAGCGCCATCAACCCGGCCGTGATTGCGCTCGCGGCAGTCGTGGTGCTGGGGGAGCGCATCCGTCGCGGGGGAGTGCTCGGCATCGCGATCTCGTTCGTTGGCGTCGTGATCGTCGTGTTGCTCGGCGGCTCGGGCGGTCTCGCTGACGTGAGCGTCGCGGTCGGTGACCTGCTCATTCTCGGGGCGATTCTCGCGTGGACGGCGTACGTCATCATCAGCCGGCGCATCCAGACGCCGCCGATCACGGCGACGACCGTGCAGGTGGGCATGAGCGCGCTCATGCTCGCGCCCGTCATGGTTCTCGTGGGGATTCAGGCTCAGCCGAGCGCCGAGGGCTGGTGGGGGCTCGCGATCATCATCGTGTTCCCGAGTGCGCTCGCGTACCTGCTGTGGAACGTCGCCGTCACCCAGCTGGGCCCCTCGCGCACGGGCGTGTTCCTCAACCTGCTGCCGGTCTTCACAGCGATCATCGCGGTCGCGCTCGGCGACGCGCTCACCATCTGGCAAGTCATCGGCGGGCTCATCGTGCTCGCGGGCGTCTACCTGACGACGCGGCCGGGCGCCACGATCACCGCTGACGAGCGGCGCGCCACGAAGGCGGCGGCGACGGATGCTGCTGCCGAGACCCCCGCGAGGGAATAGTTCTGCATGCACGCGCCTTGACCCGAGTATGACGAAGCTCGGGTTCTTGTCGTTCGGCAACTGGATGGGCGTCACCGGCTCACGCACGCGCACGGGCGGCGAGGCTTTGCTGCAGGGCGTCGAGCTCGCGGTCGCGGCCGAAGAGGTTGGCGTCGACGGCGCGTTCTATCGCGTGCACCACTTCGCCCAGAACCACTCGAACCCGTTCCCAATGATGGCGGCCGCGGCGGCACGCACGAGCCGCATCGAGCTCGGCACGGGCGTCATCGACATGCGCTACGAAAACCCCTGGGC
>JBJOPU010000143.1:0-4696 GCA_046050505.1 Actinomycetota bacterium | reverse complement strand
GAAACGCGTTGCGCACCTCGGGCCGGTCAAACGCGATGCGCGGCAAAACCCTCGCGTGGGGGTCGTGCTGCTGACGGGCAACGGGCCGAGCGCGAAAGACGGCGGCTGGGCGTTTTGCTCGGGCGGTGACCAGCGCATTCGCGGGCGCGGCGGGTATCAGTATGCGCAGGGTGAGACGGCCGAGACGGTCGACCCGGCTCGCGCATCGCGCCTGCACATCCTCGAAGTGCAACGCCTCATTCGCTTCATGCCCAAGGTCGTCATCGCAGTCGTTCCGGGCTGGGCGGCCGGCGGCGGACACTCGCTGCACGTGGTCTGCGACCTGACGATCGCGAGCCGCGAGCACGCGCGCTTCAAGCAGACCGACGCTGACGTGGGCTCGTTCGACGCGGGCTACGGCAGCGCCTACCTTGCCAAGCAGGTCGGGCAAAAGGTCGCGCGCGAGATCTTCTTTCTCGCCCGTGAGTACGACGCCGAGCGCGCCTACGAGATGGGCACGGTCAACGCCGTCGTTCCGCACGCCGAGCTCGAGTCGACCGCGCTCGACTGGGCCGAGACGATTCTCACGAAGAGCCCCACGGCCATTCGCATGCTCAAGTACGCCATGAACCTCACGGACGACGGGATGGTCGGCCAGCAGCTCTTCGCGGGCGAGGCCACGCGGCTCGCCTACGGCACCGACGAAGCCGTCGAGGGTCGCGACAGCTTCCTCGAGAAGCGCGCGCCCGACTGGTCGCCGTTCCCCTGGCAGTACTGAGCGAGGTGGATGCTCGCCGCGCGCGGCTCAGGCCTCGAGCCCCACGCCCACGCGGTCGAGCACCCCGGCAATGAGCATCTCGCGCGCTTGAGGGTCGGGCACGAAGTCGCGCAGGATGACGGCGAGCCCGTGGGCACTCGATTGCGCGAGCATCATGCGGCCCGCCACGCGCACCTCGTCGACCTCGCCCGGCGGCTCGAGTTCGAGCACGATGTCGCGCACGAGGTCGGCGGCGTTGGGGTCGTCGATGCGATCGGGGGGAGTCGTCATGGGCATCGACACGAGGGAGAACAGCTGCGGCTCAGCAAGGGCAAAGGCGATGTACGACTCGCCCACCTCGCGCAGCCGGTCGATCGGGGGGCGCCCGGCGGCTGAGTCGAGCCGAGCGAACATGTCGCGCGCCATGATCTCGCGGGCGCGTTGTGCGACGGCCGCGATGAGGTGGTCGCCGCTCGGAAAGTGTCGGTAGACGGCCGCGGCACTCACGCCGCACGCGGCAGCGATGCGGCGCACGGTCACGCCGTCGAGTCCGTCAGAGCGTGCGAGTTGCTCGCCCGCGTCGATCAACGCCTCGCGCAAAGCACCGTGGTGGTAGCGCGAACGTTCCGACATGTTGACAGTGTACACATCGATGCGCTAGACATAGCGACAGATGTTAACGCCGTAAACACGAGCGGGTGAACCCCGCGACCACCCCCAGGAGAACGAGAACCATGAACGCACGTGAGCAGCGCATCCGTCGCCAGATCGAGAAGAGCGTCGCCGACCCTCGCACGGGCGAGGTGCTGTGGCGCGTCGTGACCCCCGACGGCAGCCTCGATGTCGTGCACGGCGATCTCGACCGGCCGTTCTTCGTCGCGAGCGTCAGCAAGCTCTTCACGACGGTGTGCCTCGCGCAGTTGCGCGACGAGGGCCGCCTCGACTGGGATACCCCGATTGCGACCTATCTGCCCGACCTCGACCTGAGCGGACTCGCCGTCGAGAACGGTCGAGACGTCAGTAGCGAGATCTCCGTGCGTGAGGTCATGGGCCACACCGCTGGGCTCGCCGACTACTTCGAGGGCAAGCGGCCCGACGGCCCGACGACGCTCGAGCGCGCGATGCAGAGCGACTTCGGCTGGGGCGAGGCTGAGGTGGTCGAATGGACGCGCGCCATGACCCCCGCGCGCCGCGGTCGCGGGCTGTACAGCGACACGGGCTTTCAACTGCTCGACGGCGTGGTCGAGCGCCTCGACGGTCGCTCGTTCGCCGAGTCGGTGCGCGCGCGCATCACGGGCCCGCTCGGTCTCGAGCACACCTACGTCTTCACGACCGAGACGCTCGATCGTTTCGACGAGATGGCGATCATCCGCCACGGCGACACCGACCTCCGGCTGCCCTTGCTGCTCGCCTCGTGCGGCGGCCAGGGCGCGGTAGTCTCAACCCTGCGCGACGGCGTGACCTTCCTCCAGGCGTTCTTCGACGGTCGCCTCTTCGAGAAAGCCCTGCTCGACGAGATGCAGACTGACTGGCACCGCATCTTCAACCCCCTCGAATACGGAACGGGCGTCATGCGCTTTCGCCTGCCGGCCGTGTTCACGGGCTTTCGTTCCTACGAATTCCGTGGGCACTCCGGAGCGTCGGGTGTGGTTTGGTATCGGGATGCCCGCACGGGCATCATCGTCGTCGGCACGGTCAACCAGCTCAAGCAGCGGCAGTTGCCCTACCAACTGATGATCCGTACCGTCGCACTCGCGGCATCCTGACCCACCGCGGCCCCAGCCGCGCGGAGTAGCGTAAGCGCGTGACTCGCCCCCTCGCCGTTGTTGACACTGCTGACCCGATCGCGTGCCTCGCCGCTCTGCGGGACGCCCTCGATGGCACGGGCCCGGCCGTCTTGTTCCGCGGCGGCGGCGTGAACCCCGTGCACACGGCGCCGCTCACTGTTGACGACGGCGTTGCGCTCGTGGTCGAGACGAGCGGCACGACGGGCCGGCCCAAGCGCGTCGCCCTGAGCGCCGACGCCGTGCGCGCGAGCGCCGCCGCGAGCGAGAGTGCACTCGGGGGGCCGGGGCAGTGGTTGCTCGCGTTGCCCGTGCAGTACATCGCGGGCAGCAATGTGCTGGCGCGGTCTCTCTCGGCTGGCAGCACGCCGATGCCCGTTCCGGCCGGCCGGCTGAGTGCCGCGCGCGTGCTCGAGGCGGTCGCGGCCATGGACGACCCCGTGAGATACACCGCGCTCGTACCCGCCCAGTTGAGCAGGCTTGTTGACGAGGCGGAGGCCGACGACGCCTTGCGCCGAGCGCTGGCGGGGTTCTCCCGCATTCTCGTGGGCGGTCAGGCCACCCCCGCGCCGCTCATCGAGCGCGCGACATCGCTCGGCTGGCACCTCACGCGCACCTACGGCTCGAGCGAGACCTGCGGAGGTGTCGTCTACGACGGTGTTGCCGTGGGCCAGACCCAGGTGCGCATCACCGACGGCCGCGTCGAGCTTGGCGGGCCCACCCTCGCCGAGGGCTACCTTGACGACCCCGAGCGCACGGCATCGACGTTCGTCGAGCACGACGGGCAGCGCTGGTACCGCACCGATGACGCGGGCGAGCTCGTCGACGGCGTGCTGCGCGTGACCGGTCGTATCGACGACACGATCGTCACGGGCGGGCTCAAGGTGCGCCTCGGCGACGTCGAGCGCATCGTGCGCGAGCAGCCGGGCCTTGCTGACGCCGTCGTGGTCGCGGGGCACCACCCCGAGTGGGGCGAAGTGCCCGTCGTCGTCACGACGACCCGGCCCGACCTCGAGTCGCTTCGTCGTGCCGTCGGTGCCGCGATGCCTCCCGAGGCGCGCCCCGATCGCATTCTGACCGTGGATGCTGTGCCCCTCTTGCCGAGCGGCAAACCCGACCGGCTCGCCCTGGCCCGCCGCGCGGTCGCAGGTCACTAAACTCACGCTCGTGGCCACGACGAAGAAGGCGCGCGCGAAGAAGCCCGCCAGCAAGCAGACCAAGCGCACGAACCCCTCGAAGGCGAGCGCAGCATCCGGAAATCCGGCGAAGGTTCGCCGCGCGACCGCGCGCGACTGGATCGCCGGCGCCCGCCTGCGCACCCTGAGCCTGGCGATCTCGCCCGTCGCGCTCGGTACCGCGATTGCGTACGTCACGCAGGGCTACAACCTCGCGCTCGCACTGCTGTGCCTGGGCGTCGCAGTGTTTTTGCAGATCGGCGTCAACTTCGCCAACGACTATTCCGACGGCGTGCGCGGCACCGATGCCCTTCGCGTCGGCCCGAGCCGACTGACCGGCTCGGGTGCTGCTCGCCCGCGCACGGTGCTCACGGTGGCGCTCGTCTTCTTCGGCCTCGGCGCCGCCGCGGGCATCGCGATCGTCGTGCTCACGGGTATCTGGTGGCTGCTCGCCGTCGGTGCCGTCGCGATCGTCGCGGCCTGGTTCTACACGGGCGGCAAGCTGCCCTACGGCTACCTCGGGCTGGGCGAGCTCGTCGCGTTCATCTTCTTCGGGCTCGTCGCGACGATCGGCACGACTTTTGTGCAGATTCAGCAGGTGCCCTTCGAGGCCTGGCTCGCCGGTTCGCTCGCGGGACTCTTTGCCGCGGCGATCATGCTCGTCAACAACATCCGCGATCGTGAGCAGGATGCCCGGGTCGGCAAAAAGACCCTGGCCGTTCGCATCGGCGATCTGCCCGCGCGCATCCTCTTCGTCGTCATGCTGCTCGGCGCCTACGGATTCATCGTCCCCTTCGCGCTCATCTATGTGTGGGCGCCGATGGTGTTCTTCACCCTGCTGATCTCGGCACCCGTCGTGCTCATCGTGCTGCTCGCGAAGACGCCCGGGGAGCTCGTGCTCGCGCTCAAGCTCACCTCGCTCGCGGCGCTCACCACGGGCCTCGGCCTCGCGGCGGCGATCGTCTTCTAGCGCGGCGCGGAGCCCAGCGGTAGCTGCAGAC
>JBJOPU010000142.1:0-4708 GCA_046050505.1 Actinomycetota bacterium | reverse complement strand
GTTTATGCCGCGCTTCGTGCGGGCGTGGGGCGTGCGGGGGGCATCGAGAGTCATGTCGGTCGTCATGATCAGCCTCCGAAGACGTGCATGAGGTGACGGGGAGTGAAGCCGATCATGAGCACGAGCCAGACGCCGAGCACCACGTAGAACATGGCCTTCTGGTGGCGCGTACCCACACCCCAGAAGTCGACGAGGATGATGCGCAGACCGTTGAGCGCGTGGAATCCGATGGCGCCGACGAGGGCGAGCTCGCCGAGGCCCATGACTTCGGTCTTGTACGCACCGATCACGACGTTGTACGCCTCCGGGCTCACGCGCACGAGGGCCGTGTCAAGAATGTGCACGAGCAAGAAGAAGTAGATGGCAACACCCGTGATGCGGTGCAGCACCCACGACCACATTCCCTCATTGCCGCGGTAGAGCGTGCCGCCGGGAATGAGTGATCGGCGGGGGACTGGAACTTCGATGGTTGCCGACGAGCTCGACGCTCCGGCTCCCGATGCCTTCGCTGGCACGAGAAACCCTCCTCAGGGCAGTGACGACGCGCGCGATCTCTCGCGCTCGTGGACTCCGGTTGGATTCCGATTCTCAGCTGGTGGTCGCCGATACACGCAGTCTACGTCGAGTTTTCTGAGTGCTCCGAACGGGGGGCGCGCGCCGCAGGAAGCGCCCGATAGTGTGGCGCGCATGCAGGCGATAGAGGGCACGCTTCCGAACTTCCACGCGATCATTCCTGCGGGCGGAGTTGGCTCCCGTCTGTGGCCCCTGTCACGCGCTGAGGCTCCCAAGTTTTTGCACGATCTCACCGGCAGTGGCTTCACGCTTTTGCGCGACACCTGGAACCGCGTGCTGCCTCTCGCGGGTGCTGAGGGAATCATGGTCGTCACGGGTCGTGCGCATCGCGCCGCCGTGCAACAACAACTTCCTGACTTGACCGACGCGAACATCGTGCTCGAGAGCGAGCAGAAAGAGTCGTCGGCGGCGATCGGACTCGCGGCGGCCATCCTGCATCGCCGCAACCCCGACGTGGTCGTGGGCTCGTTCGCGGCCGACCACGTGATTACCGACGGTGAGCGATTCCGCCACGCGGTTGCCGAAGCGGTGGCCGTGGCGCGCGAGGGTTTCATCACGACGATCGGCATCAAGCCCACCGAGGCTTCCGTTGGCTTCGGGTACATCTTGTGTGGCGATGAGTTGACGGTTCAGGGTGCCCCACACGCCCACCTCGTGCAGCGTTTCGTCGAGAAACCCGACCTTGAGACCGCGACGGCCTACCTCGCCTCCGGCGACTATCTCTGGAACGGCGGCATGTTCATCGCCCGCGCCGACCAGTTGCTCGAACAGCTCGCCCAGACGCAACCCCTGCTGCATGACGGGCTGCGTGAGATCGCTGCCGCGTGGGACACCCCGCAACGTGGCGATGTGGTTGATGCGATCTGGCCGTTGTTGCCGAAAATTGCCATCGACTACAGCGTTGCCGAACCGGCGGCTGCGGCAGGTCGACTCGCGGTCGTTCGCGGTGACTTTCCTTGGGACGACGTCGGAGACTTTTCCTCGTTAGCCAAGCTGCTCTCGGGAGGTCGACCTGGCGACCTTGCGATTCTCGGCGAGCAGGCGCGAATCCTGGCAGACTCCGCTAGCGGAGTTGTGGTCACTCAAAGCAACCGACTGATCTCGCTGATCGGGGTGCAAGACATCGTGGTCGTCGATACTCCGGATGCTCTGCTCGTCACCACGCGCGAGCACGCCCAGCGCGTCAAGAGTGTCGTCGACGCGATCAAACAGGCCGGGCGCGACGACCTGCTCTAAGCGCGGCGAGCGGGTTCGGAGCGGCTCGCGCCGCGCATCCGTTCTGCTCATTCGCGCACCCACGTGCGCATCGATTGCGGTCTGCCCAGCATTTCCGTGGCATTACGGCCGCGTCCCGGATTCGTAACGCTTGCATCACCAGAGGCCTTCGGCACTCCTCTCAGGCCCGTCCGTTCGCTAACGTGGAGCCAATTCGCTCCAGCGTCGTGCTGGGCAGCAATTTTGGAGGACACAGTGACCATCACTACCCGTAAGCGCGCACTGGGCGGGCTTGCCCTGCTCGGCGCGAGCGCGCTCGTGCTCGCCGGCTGCGCCGCAGCCCCCGAGGAGACGCCCGAAGAGACCGAGGCGCTCGACTTCACCCCCTGCATCGTTTCTGACGCCGGTGGTTGGGACGACAAGTCGTTCAACGAGGCTGCTCTTGACGGCATGGAAGAAGCCGCCGCTGAGCTCGGTGTTGAGTACGTCGCCGTTGAGTCGGCTGACGAGAACGCCTACGAGCCCAACGTGCAGCAGCTCGTTGACCAGGGCTGCGACCTGATCGTCACGGTGGGCTTCCTGCTCGCCGAGGCGACCACGAACGCCGCCGCTGCCAACCCCGACATCAACTTCGCGATCATCGACGAGTTCATCGATGCTCCGAACGTCAAGCCGATCCAGTTCAACACGGTTGAGGCCGCGTTCCTCGCTGGCTACGTTGCCGCGAGCTACTCGGAGACCGGCGTTGTCGGCACCTTCGGTGGCATCCCGATCCCGCCCGTCACCATCTTCATGGACGGCTTCGTTCAGGGTGTTGAGTACTACAACTCGGAGAAGGGCACCTCGGTGCAGGCTCTTGGTTGGGACCTCGCTGGCCAGACTGGCGCGTTCACCGGTGGCTTCGCCCCCGGCACCGAGGCGCTGACCACGGCCCAGGGCCTCATCGACCAGAACGCTGACGTGCTCCTGCCCGTCGGTGGCCCGATCTACTTCAGCGCTGCTGAGGCCATCCGTGACTCGGGTCGTTCGATCGCCCTCATGGGTGTCGACAAGGACATCTTCGTGTCGGACCCCGACATCGCTGACCTGGTCCTCACGTCGGTGCTCAAGAACATCGCCACGGCCGTCTACGACGTCGTGACCGGTGCGGCCACGGGCACGTTCGACTCGGCTCCCTACGTCGGCACGCTCGAGAACGGTGGAGTCGGCGTTGCCGAGTTCCACGACTTCGAGTCGGCTGTTGACCCGGAGCTCGCGGGTGAGCTCGAGGCCCTGATCGCCGGCATCATCGACGGTTCGATCGAGGTCACCTCGCCGGCGTCGCCCGGTCAGTAATACCAACGGTTCCATCCGGGGGAGGTCAGCTGCTGCTGGCCTCCCCCGGCCCGTTTCTGGGCGTTTGCGCGCTGCCGGGTGGGTGTGCTCAGATGCGCGCGCACTTGCTCAGATTCGCCCTCTCGCTCTCCTCTACAGTGGTGACACGAGCACACCGCGGTCGCTTCGGGCATCCGCATGAGCCGTACCCCGCATCCGATTCAGCGCCGTTCGTCACGAGGCGCAGGAAGGCCATGGCGCATGAAGCTCGAGCTTCGCGGCATCACTAAGCGCTTCGGAGCGCTGACCGCCAACGATCACATCGACCTCGTTGTCGAGCCAGGCGAGATTCACTGTCTGCTCGGTGAGAATGGGGCGGGCAAGAGCACGCTCATGAACGTGCTCTACGGCCTCTACCAGGCCGACGAGGGCGAGATCTTGCTCGATGACGTCGTGCAGAAGTTCGCCGGCCCCGGCGACGCCATGAATGCGGGCATTGGCATGGTGCACCAGCACTTCATGCTCATCCCCGTCTTCACGGTGGCCGAGAACGTCATGCTCGGTCATGAGCAGACGAAGGCGGGCGGCTTGCTCGACCTCGACGCGGCCCGCGCCATGGTGCGCGAGATCTCGAGCCGCTTCGGCTTTGACATCGATCCCGACGCAAAGATCGAAGACCTGCCGGTGGGCGTTCAGCAGCGCGTTGAGATCATCAAGGCTCTCTCGCGCAACGCCAACGTGCTCGTCTTCGACGAACCCACCGCCGTGCTGACGCCGCAAGAGACCGACGAGCTCATGGGCATCATGCGCCAGCTGCGCGACGACGGCACCTCGATTGTCTTCATCACCCACAAGCTTCGTGAGGTGCGCGAAGTCGCCGACCGCATCACCGTGATCCGTCTCGGCAAGGTGGTCGGTGAGGCCTCGCCCACCGCGACCAACGCCGAGATGGCCTCGCTCATGGTTGGCCGCGCTGTTGAGTTGACGGTCGACAAGGCTGCGGCAACGCCGGGTGACCCCTCGCTCGTGGTGAGCGACCTCGTCGTCACCGACCACCAGGGCCAAGTGCTCGTCGACCACGTGTCGTTCACCCTGCACCGCGGCGAGATTCTCGCTATCGCGGGCGTTCAGGGCAATGGGCAGACCGAGCTCACCGAAGCCATCATGGGCCTGCAGAGCAAGGTGCACGGCTCGATCACTCTCGAGGGCACCGAGCTTGTCGGCACCTCGACACGTGAGGTGCTGGATGCCGGGGTCGGCTTTGTGCCCGAAGACCGCACCGAAGATGGACTCGTGGGCACCTTCTCGATCGCCGAGAACCTCATGCTCGACCGGTCGACGGGCGAGCCCTTCGTCAAGTGGGGCACGCTGCAGCTCGACGAGCTTGCGCGCTTTGCGACCGAGCGCGTCGAGGAGTTCGACGTTCGCACGCAGGGCATCACGCAAGCTGCTGGCAGGCTCTCGGGCGGTAATCAGCAGAAGGTTGTGCTGGCCCGAGAACTCAGCCGCGAGCTGGCGCTCTTCGTCGCCGCCCAGCCCACGCGCGGCCTCGACGTTGGGTCGATCGAGTTCGTGCACAAGCGCATCGTTGCCACGCGCGACTCGG
>JBJOPU010000141.1:0-4756 GCA_046050505.1 Actinomycetota bacterium | reverse complement strand
GACCGTGGACGAGAGTGCGGTGCCAGACCAGACCCATCGTGATCGCGCGGGCGGAAGCCTTGATGACGTTGTTGCTCGGGTCGAGCACAATGCCAGCCGACTCGAGCACGTCGATGACCTGATCAACGCCATCGGGCACGGTGGTTGACGCGACTTCCGCCGCCATTCGCCCCCGCCGAGCCGCCGTGACGACTGCGACAACGGCTCCGCCCCCGATCAGCGCACCAAAGGCGAGAGCGAGGGGCACGAGCAGTGCCGAGTCCATGAGCACTAGATTAGTGACCGAGGGCCCGCCCCCGAGCCGCAACCGCGCCTCCGAGGGTGAGGTCATCGAGAATTCACCTGTGGGTTGATTACCGTTCACCGCTGAACGGCACGGTGAGAGGGATTGTGCCGAGACCCCCCAGATAGAGGACGTGACCAGATGCGCGAAGTTTTCCAGCAAGAGCTGCGAGAGGTGCGCGAGCGACTTGTCGAGATCGCCGGGCTCGTAGCTAGCTCAATCGAGAACGCGACGCAGGCCTTCAACGAGTCGAACGTGTCGCTCGCCGAGACCGTGATCGCCGACGACGCCAAGATCGACGTTGCTGCCGCTGAGCTCGATGAGCTCGCCATCAACATTCTCGCGCGCCAGCAGCCGGTCGCGCGTGACTTGCGCGTTGTTGTCAGCGCGCTGCGAATCAGCGCGTCGCTCGAGCGCATGGGCGACATGTCGGAGCACATCGCCCAGCTCGCACGGTACCGGTTCCCCGACAAGGTCGTGCCGAAGAGCCTGCGTTCAACGTTCAAAGAGATGGGCGCGCTCGACGTCACGATCGCTCGCAAGCTCGTCGAGCTGCTCGAGACTGAAGACCTCGCGATCGCCGAGTTCATTCGCGACGAAGACGACAAGATCGACGCCCTGCACCTCAGCGTCTTCGACAAGGTGCTTGGTGAGACCTGGAAGGGCGAGGCGATCGACACCGTCGACGCGACGCTCGCATCGCGCTACCACGAGCGCTTCGCCGACCACGCCGTCTCGATTTCGAAGAAGGTGCAGTACCTCGCGACGGGCGACTGGGTTCCGGCCGACTAACCTCGCGCGGGCATCCGCCCCGCACATGACGAGAGCCCCGCAGCACCGGCCGCGGGGCTCTCGTCGTTTCTGGGGTGGACTACTTCTTGCCCTGCGCCGCAACGGCGGCGGCACCAGCCGCGGCCGCCTCGGGGTCGAGGTACTCGGCGGGCTTGATGGGCATGAAGTCGTCGCCAAGCTCGTAGACGAGCGGGATGCCCGTGGGAATGTTGAGCTCGGCGATCGCGTCGTCGCTAATGCCGTCGAGGTGCTTGACGAGCGCGCGCAGTGAGTTGCCATGCGCCGTGACGAGCACCGTCTGGCCGGCGGCAAGGTCACGCGTGATGTCGCTGTGCCAGTAGGGCAGCATGCGGTCGATGACGAGCTTGAGGCTCTCGGTGCGAGGAACGTCTCCGTCGATGCCGACGTAGCGCGGGTCGTGCACTTGGCTGAACTCGGCGTCGTCAGCAAGCGGCGGCGGCGGGGTGTCAAAGCTACGGCGCCAGGTCATGAAGAGTTCTTCACCGTGAGCCGCGAGGGTCTCGGCCTTGTTCAGGCCCTGCAGGGCGCCATAGTGGCGCTCGTTGAGTCGCCAGCTGCGCTTGACGGGCAGCCAGTCGAGCTCGGCCACTTCGAGGGCGATGTTGGCGGTGTGGATGGCGCGCTTGAGAAGGCTCGTGTACAGCCCACGCGGGGCGAGCCCCGAGGCCTTGATGAGCTCGCCGGCCCGGCGCGCTTCGGCGCGACCCTGCTCGGTCAATTCGACATCCACCCACCCGGTGAAGATGTTCTTCTCGTTCCACACGGAGTGGCCATGGCGGAGCAAAATCAGGGTGTGCGTCATGCCTCCAGCCTATCCAGGGCTGCCGGGGGCGAGAGAATGGGCGCATGGCAGAGGGGCGCATCACGCGCGGCACCACGGGTGTCAACCGACTGCGACGCATGGATCGCTTTATTGCGGCGCATCCGGCACTGCGGCGAGCATCCGATCCCCTGGTCGTCGACCTCGGCTATGGGGCCGCGCACTGGACGTCACTCGAGTTGCAGGAACGGCTGCGCCGCGTGCGAGCGGATGTTCGGGTCGTCGGCATCGAAATCGACCCTGAGCGCGTGCGCGCGGCGTCTGCTTTCGCGCGCGACGGACTGAGCTTTCGCGTGGGTGGTTTCGAAGTGCCGCTCGACGGGGATGCTCGCCCTGCCGTGATCCGCGCGGCCAACGTGTTGCGGCAATACGACGAAGCGGAAGTGCCCGCGGCGTGGGCGCGGCTGCAGTCGCGGCTGCAACCCGGCGGGCTGCTGCTCGAGGGCACGAGTAGCGAGGTGGGCCGCGTCGCCAGTTGGGTGGCACTCGGCCCCGAGGGCCCGCAGAGCCTCACGCTCGCGCTGCATCTCTCGACGCTCGACGAGCTCGGTGGTCCCTCAGTCGTGGCCGAGCGACTGCCCAAGGTGCTCATTCACCGCAACGTGCCGGGAGAGCCCGTGCACGAGCTCGTGCGCGACCTCGACGCCCAGTGGGCGCGCCAGGCCCCGCTCTCAACGTTCTCGCCGCGACAACGGTTTATCGCCGCCGCGCGAGGGATGCGTGACGCCGGGTGGCCCGTGCTGGGGGGCGCAGACCGGTGGCGGCTCGGGGAGCTGACCGTGGCGTGGCCATCGGTCGCTCCTCGCCTCTAGGGCTTTACAGAGGCGGCAAGAGCGCCCGCGCGTCGTCGGCAGGCATTCCGAGGTGCACGAGAACGTCGAAGGCCAGCGGACGCAGCAGCACGACGACGACCTGGTCACCCACTCCCTCAACGGCGGCCGGAGAACACTGAGCGGCGAGCGCGGCGGCGACCGCTCGGGCGGCGTAGCGCGCTGCTTCGTCGTCGCGACTGCGGCCGAGCAGACGGACGACCTCGGCCGCCGACTGCACGAGCTCGGCAAGCACCGGATGCGGGTGCCCGTCACGCACAACGACCTCGACACGGCGCGCAACAGCCCGCACGTGTCGGGTGGTGAGGTCGGCAACGGCGAGCAAGCGGTGTTCATCGTCAAGACGGGTGCGACGCGAGCGCAGCCACGGCGAAACGGCAGCGACGCCTCGGGCACTGTCGAGTGCGCGCCCCCACTCATCGATGAGCACCTGGCTGCGCCGACTGCGCGCGAGAGCGAGTTCCGCTGCAGCGCCATCGCCAACGCGCAGCGAATCGTGGAGTCCGGTGAGGGCCTGGTCGAGCAACGAGAACAGCGCGGTCGCCTCACCGCGCTGCCGCAGCAAATCGAAGCGCGGAATGAGCGCCGTGACGAGCAACGCCACGGCTCCCCCAACGAGCCCATCGAGGCTGCGCGCAAACACGCCACCATCTGGCGCCGGCAACACGGCGACGAGCATGGACTGCACACCCGCAGCGATCGCGAATGGGGCCGAGGGCGACACTGCCCGCGCGACCACGAGCGTGATCACCAGAATCACGGCGATTTGCCACGGCCCCTGGCCGATGACCTGCACGAGCAGCGCGGCGACGACAATGCCAATGTTCATACCGATGACGGTTTCGACGACGCGCCGCGGGGTGGTGTCGCGCGCGAGTCCGAGCGAGACGATCGTCACGGTCACGGCAACGAGCGGCAGCTCGTGCCCGAGCAGCGTGCGCGCGATGAGGTACGACGAGGTTGCCGCGACGACGATCTGCACGATGGCGGGCAGGGAGCGCACGACGCGGTCGAGCGCGGCGCGAGCATCCAATCGCCGACGGATGCTGCGCTCTAGCCGCGTCAGCGACGCACTCTGCTTGCCCACGCCGGCGCCCCGCTCAGACCGGGCGGGTGACGGCGCCGAGCCGCGGCAGCCGCGGAACCCCCGCAGTGGCACCGGCATCGGTCGGCACGATCACCTGCTGGGCGGCCGCGATGGCCACTCCCTCGGCCTCGACGGTGAGGGCCGCGGACGCGTCAACCGATCGCTTAATCATCGCCAAGGCGATGGGGCCGAGCTGATGGTGACGGGCGCTCGACGTGATCGTTCCAACCGCCGCGCCCTCGAGCAGCACGGGCGAGCCAACGCCGGGCAGCACGGCGTCAGAGCCGTCGAGGTGCAGCATGACAAGACGGCGCGGGGGGTGGCCGAGGTTGTGCACTTTCGCGACCGTTTCTTGCCCGCGGTAGCAGCCCTTGCTGAGGTGCACGGCCGATCGCAGCCAGTCGAGCTCATGCGGAATCGTGCGGTCGTCGACCTCGGTGCCAAACCGCGGCCGCCAGGCGGCGATGCGTAACGCCTCGAGGGCGAGAGCGCCCGCAACGTGCAGGGTTGCCGCGCGCGCGGCGACGGCGACCTCGGCCAGACGCGAACGGTCGACAAGCAGTTCGATCGCCGCGAAGTCGACACCCGGGTGCTCGGACTCGAGCGCGTATTGCCAGCCTCCCGATTGCACGGCCGTCCAGGGGTCGCGCCACACGAGGGGCACCCCGTTCGGCTCGGCCGCTGCGACGAGCAACGGAGCGTCACCCGGCACGAGCTGCCCGAGCGTCGCCCACTGCGCTGAGACATCGGCGACCTCAACGCGCAGCATGAACCGCATGCGATCGAGCCACGCGACAAGAGAAGCCGTCTGCGCGCCCTCAACCAGCAGCCACGCAGTGACGCCGTCATCGATGAGACGGATGCTGTGTTCGAGTCGTCCGTTCGGGTCGAGCAGCAAGGTCTCGGCTGATGCGCCCGGCGCG
>JBJOPU010000140.1:0-4779 GCA_046050505.1 Actinomycetota bacterium | reverse complement strand
CCTCTCGCTCATGAGCGGCGCCACGCTCGTCGTCACCGACTCGGGCGGGGTGCAGGAAGAGACCACGATGCTCGGCATCCCCTGCCTGACAGCACGCACGTCGACCGAGCGGCCCATCACGATCTCGCACGGCACGAATCGGCTCGTGCGGGTGGGGGAGATCGCGGCTGAGGCAGCCACACTCCTCTCGTCGCCCTCCGTCGTCTCGACCCTGCTGCCTCCGTTGTGGGACGGCCGGGCCGGCGAGCGGTGCGCGGACGAGATCATGCAGTTCTTGGCGCGCTTGCGGGAGGCCGCGTCGTGACGCCCGCGGGCCTGGTCCGGCGGCTCGCGGGCGCCATCCGGCGCCGTCGACGCTCGCTCGCCGTCAACGGCCTGCTGACCCTGAGCGCCACGGCGGTGCTCGTCGTCGGGATCGTGCGGGCGGACGCTGTGCTCATCGCGATCGCTGCGGTCGGGCTGATCGGCTCGGTCATATGGCTGGCGCCCGTGGTGCGACGGCTGTTCACGGCTCGTGCAGGTCGGGCGAAAGGCGGCATGCGAGCGCCCGCGGAAGAATCGTTCGAGCGCTCGACGGCGCGTGAACTGCAGTCAGGTGCGATCAGCCGCCGGTCGGTCGAGTGGCGTCGTGAGCGCTCGCTCGCCCTCCATGACCGCGGATATCTCACGCTCGCCCTCGAGGTGCAGCGCACGATCGTTGCCGGTGACCATCGGCCCTCTGACCGCGTGCGACTCGAGCGGTTCGAGGGCCTCGTGCGATTCTTGCGAGGCGCTGACCTGCCGACCGTCACGGCCGAGCGGATCGAACCCGTTGACGCACGCCGCGTACTGCACATCGTGAAGTCGGGGTATCCCTCGACGATCGCGGGCTACACGCTGCGCACCCACCGCACGGCGGTAGCCCAGCATCGGGCCGGGTTCGACGTACATGTCGTGACGCACCTCGGTCTGGATGACGGGAGTGGAGTCGCGGAGTACGACGTCGACGGCATCCGCTACCACCGGTTGCTCGGTGCCTCGCCCTCGGAACTGCCGTACGACGCCTGGTTCGACGCGCACGTCGATGCGCTCGCGGCCCTGGTGCGCGAGCTGCGCCCCGCGGTTCTGCATGCCGCCTCCGACTTCGTCAACGCCCGCGCGGCGCGAATCGTCGGGAACGCATTCGGCATCCCGGTCGTTTATGAGGTGCGCGGTTTTTGGGAAGAGACGCTGCGGTCGAGCCTCACGGCACTGTACGGCTGGGGTCCGGATGGGCGCTACCGCGGACGGCGCGGGGCCGTGCCAGACACGTATGTCTGGCGCCGTCGTGCCGAAGAGCACGAGTACACGAGAGTTGACGCGATCACAACGCTCGCGCCCACCATGGCGCGACGCATCGCGCGCGCGGGTGTGTCACGTCGATCGGTGTTCGTCGTGCCGAATGCGATCGACCCTGCCGAGTTCCACACGGTGCCGAGAGATCTCGAGCTGCTCGCCGAGCTTGGCTTTCGTGCCGACACCGCGGTGCTCGGCTACGTCAGCACGCTTAACGAGTACGAGGGCATCGACACTCTGATTCGGGCGTTCGCGCGGCTTCGGTCGACGACGAGGGAGGGCGGCATCGGGCTGCTGATCGTCGGCGATGGCAAAGATCGAGAGCGGCTCGAGGCCGTTGCGCGAGAGGTCGGCGGCGCTGGTGTGGTCTTCACCGGTCGCGTTGACCCGGCCGCGGTTGGCCGCCTTTACAGCGTCATGGACATCTTCGTCGTGCCCCGCACCTCGGCCGACGTCTGCCAACTGGTGACGCCGCTGAAGCCCTATGAAGCCCTCGCGCAAGGCCGAGCCCTCGTGATGTCAGATGTTGCTGCGCTTGCGGGGATCGCGCGCGAGAGTCGTGCGGCGCGCCTCGCCCGACCGGGCGATGACCGCCACTTGGCGCGCGTACTGCGCCGTCTGCTCAACGACGATGCCGCCCGACTGGCCATGGCTGAGCGCGGTCGTCGATGGGTGGTCTCATCGCGCACCTGGGCGGCCAACGCCGCTGCCTATGCCGATGTCTATGCGACTGCCGCAGCGCGACACCGGGCCCGAACAGGTGATGCGCGTGGCTGAGCGCATCGGTCTCTGGTTTGCGCACGGAACCCGCAATGTGGGCGATGTCGCCCTGAATGCGGGCCTCGTCGGCCTCCTCGAGAGCGTCGGGAGAGAGCTCGACGTCGCCGTGATCCCTCGCGGTGCGCAGAGTACGCACGCGGCGGCACGAGCGAGCCTGCACGAGTCGACCACCTTGGTCGCGATGGAGCGCGCGGCGATGAGCGCTGACGCTCTGATCGAGTACTGCGGGCATCCGGAGCGACTTTTCCGCCACTACGGCCTCGAGTCGGTCGACACGGTGCTGCTGCACGCCGGTGAGCACCTGTACTCGCCCGCCAACCTGGCCGACATGCACCCCTTGGCTCTGTGGCGCATGGTGCCCGCGCTGGCGGCGATCGCGAGCGGTCGCCGGGCGATCCAGCTCCCGTCGACCTTCGGCCCCTTCCTCAACCGCGCCTACCGCGCCGTCGTCGGCGATCAACTACGGTCGCTCGACGCCGTGGCTGCCCGTGATGCCCTGAGCGCACGGGTCGTCGCAGATGAGTTCGCGCTCACAGTGCCGGCGTTGCTCGACCCTGCGTTCTTCGTGCAGCCCCCGACTACTCCGGTGCGCCGTGAGCAGCTCACGCGCGCAGCGATCAGCATGCGCCTCGAGGGGTTCGGCTTGCGGGCCGGTTCGGCCTCGAGTACGGAGCGCATGCAGAGCGCGATCGACGACCAGTTTGTATCGTCGTCGTCGTTCGCTGCGGGGGTGGCGGCCGCGGTGGAGCTCGCATCGAGCGAGAGCCTTCAGGTCATCACCGTGATTGCGCAGACCAGCACCGACATCGAGCTGTGTCGTGCCATCACCCAGGCAGTGCGGGAACGCGCGCGCGAATCGATCGCCGTCGACTTCGTGGATGCCCACGAGTTCTCTCCCCGCCAGCTGCAGTCACTCATCGCCGAGCATGACCTGCTCGTCACCTCGCGCTTCCACGGCAGCGTGCTGGCATTGGCGGCAGGGGTGCCTGCGGTCGGCATCCCGTTGGCCTCGCACGGGCACAAGATCCCCGGCTTGTATTCGCTGCTCGAGGCGCCCGGGTGGCAGCGGGCTGACGGATTCGACGACCCCGCCACGGTGCGCGCACTGCTGGCGGACGCCCAGTCGGTGCCGCAACAGGATGCCGTGCGCGAGCGGGTTCGTGCGCTGCGCACCACGACGTCCGGGTGGATGCGCGCGGCGCTCGAGGCGGATCGCACGTCGGTCGCGCGTCGAGCCCGTCGAGCGCGCCGAGCGCTTGCCCGGCTGGCGGCCCTCGCGAGGGAACGCCGCGACCTCGAGCGCCGTCGGTAGACTCGCCGGGTGCACACGCGAGAACTGTCGATCAAGGGCGCCGTCGAGGTCACCCCCTCACAATTCCCCGACGATCGCGGCACCTTTTTTGAGTGGTACCGCTTCGATGCGCTGGCTGAGGTTGTGGGGCACCCCCTCGACTTGAAGCAGGGAAACGGCTCGGTCTCTCGCAAGGGCGTGGTGCGGGGCATCCACTTCGCCGACGTGCCCCCGAGCCAGGCGAAGTACGTCACGGTGCAGCACGGTGCCGTTGTCGATTTCGTCATCGACATCCGTGTCGGCTCGCCGACGTTCGGCCAGTGGGATTCGGTCGTGCTCGACACGGTCGACCGTCGCGGGCTGTACATCGCCGAGGGTCTCGGGCACTGCTTCGTCGCCCTCACCGACGACACGACGGTCTCGTATCTCGTGAGCGAGGTCTTCGCTCCCTCGCGTGAACATGGCATCACGCCCCTTGATGAGTCGATCGGGCTCACGATGCCGTTCGCACGCGACGAGCTCGTTCTCTCACCGAAAGACCTCGAAGCGCCGACGCTAGCTGAGGCTGCCGAGCGAGGACTGTTGCCGACCTGGGCCGATTGCATGGCCTACGAGCAGTCGCTCGTCGAACGTTGGAGCGCACGATGAAGGGCATCATCCTCGCGGGTGGGTCAGGTACCCGCCTCTGGCCCATCACCAAGGGCATCTCGAAGCAACTCATGCCGATCTTCGACAAGCCGATGGTCTACTACCCGCTGTCAACACTGATGACCGCGGGCATTCGCGAGATTCTCGTCATCACAACGCCGCACGATCGTCCGCAGTTTGAACGGCTTCTGGGCGATGGCTCAGAGCTGGGCATCGAACTGCAGTACGCCGAGCAGCCCTCACCCGACGGTCTGGCCCAGGCGTTCATCATTGGCGAGCAGTTCCTCGATGGTCAGCCCGCCGCGCTCGTGCTGGGCGACAACATCTTCCACGGCCCAGGACTTGATTCGGCACTGCGGCAGTATCGCGACATTGATGGCGGGCTCATCTTCGCTTACCAGGTCGCGAATCCTGAGGCCTACGGCGTCGTCGAGTTCGACGAGCGCGGGCACGCCGTCTCTATTGAAGAAAAGCCCACCCAGCCCAAAAGCGACTTCGCGGTGCCGGGGCTGTACTTCTATGACGGTGGTGTCGTCGACGTGGCGCGGTCGATTCGGCCGAGCGCCCGCGGTGAACTCGAGATTTCCAGCATCAACGAGCACTACTTGCGCGAAGGTCGACTCAAAGTGCACGTGCTCGAGCGCGGTACGGCATGGCTCGACACCGGCACCTTCGAGTCGATGATGCAGGCCTCGGAGTACGTGCGCGTCATTGAAGACCGCCAGGGCTACAAGATCGGCTGCATC
>JBJOPU010000139.1:0-4861 GCA_046050505.1 Actinomycetota bacterium | reverse complement strand
CAGCTCGGTCGCGATGGCCGTGGCCACGTCGCCCATGATGTGCACGTCGTACCAGACGTGCTCGTTGACACCCTCGGTGTGGCCGTGGCCGTCATCCTCTGAGTGCGCCTCGTCGTCTGAGTGCGCTTCCTCATCTGAGTGCGCCTCTTCGAGGCCTGCCACGGCGGCGGCCGAGAGCACAACCGCGCTCGTGCCCGAACCCTCGACAAGGAGGTCGATGAAGGGGTCGTAGCCGCCACCGTTCTCGATGATGAGATCGGCGCCCGCAACAGCGAGCTGGTCTTGCGCACTCGCCTCGTAGCTGTGCGGGTCTTGCGCGGCAGAGTCAATGATGCTCGTCACGGTCGCACGGTCACCGGCGATCGTCGCGGCAATGTCGCCGTAGACGTTGGTCGAGGTGACGATCGAGAGCCCCTCGGTCGTGGATGCGGGCGCGGCGCACCCGGTGAGGGCGACTCCCGTGGCGGCGGCGATGACGATGGCGGTGGTGCGAGTGCGTGCGCTCATGCCTCGAGACTATGCGTTATCGAGAATGGTTGTCAAAAGCGTTCTCAATAAGGCGTTCGGCGTGGCGCTTGGTCAGGATGCCCCGCTACCGTTCCCCCATGTCGAACCGCCGCGCCATGCTCACGATGACCGGGTTTCACCGCGCGGTGTTGCGCCTGACCGGTGGGCGCCTCGGGCGATCGCTCGGGGGCATGCCCGTGATTGACCTGACCACGGTCGGACGCAGTAGCGGGTTGCCCCGCACGACCATCCTCACCGTGCCAGTCCGCGAACCATTGCCGGGTGGCGAAGAGCGGCTCATCGTGATCGCGAGCCGGGGTGGTGACGACGCACAGCCGGCGTGGTACCTCAATCTCGTGGCCGAGCCAGCTGTTCAGGTGGCGAGGGTGGGCGAGCATCCACAGCCCTACGTCGCTCGCACGGCCGACGCCGCCGAACGGGCACGACTATGGCCCCTTGCTGTGCGCTCGTACCGCGGCTATGCCGCCTACCAACGCAAAACGCAGCGCGAGATTCCCGTGGTGATTCTCGAACCCGCGAACGGCTAGTCGAGCAACAGCGCCGGCTCTTCGATGACGCTCGCGACGTCGGCAAGGAACCGGCTCGCGACGTCGCCGTCGACCACTCGGTGATCGAAAGAGCCACCGATCGTCGTCACGAAGCGCGGACGCACCTCGCCATCCACGACCCACGGCTTCTGCTTGATCGTGCCGAGCGCGACGATCGCCACCTCGCCCGGGTTCAAGATGGGCGTGCCGGTGTCCATGCCGAAGACGCCGATGTTCGTGATCGTGATCGTGCCGTCGGCCATATCGCTCGGCTGCAACTTGCCGTCACGAGCCGTGTTGGTCATGAGCTCGATCGCCTGCGCGAGCTCGCGCAAGCTCAGGTCTTGCGCGTTCTTGATGTTCGGCACGACGAGCCCGCGCGGGGTCGCCGCCGCGAAACCGAAGTTGACGAAGTGATGCACGATGATCTCGGTGTCGGTCCACGTTGAGTTGACCGTGGGGTTGCGGCGCACGGCCCACATCATGGCCTTCGCCATGATGAGCAGCGGCGACACCTTGATTCCCGCGAAGTCGGGACTCGCCTTGAGGCGCTTGACGAACTCCATCGTGCGCGTCGCGTCGACGTCGACGAACACGCTCACGTGCGGGGCGCTAAACGCGCTCTTGACCATGCCCGCGGCGATCGCCTTGCGCACGCCCTTGACGGGAATGCGGTCTTCGCGCTCATTGGGCCACTCGGGCGTCTGAATGTTGCGGAACACGCTTGCTTGCTGCGCGTGGCGAATAACATCGTCGCGCGTGATCTCGCCCGCGAGACCCGTAGCCGTGACCGAGGTGAGGTCGACGTCGAGGTCTTTCGCGAGTTTGCGGATCGGCGGCTTCGCAATGACGGGGCCCGAGTCGGCCGCGGGCACGGAGGCAAGTCGCGGCGCCGTGGGGGTCGCCGCGGCGGCCGGAGCCGCGTCGCTGCGTCCGCGTGTGCGGCGCGAGGCCACATGGCCCTTGGCGCCGTAGCCCACGAGCACCGCTCCGGGCTTCTCGGCCTCGGCCTCGCTGACGATGCTGGATGCCGTATCGGCGACCGCCGCATCCGTTGCCCCGGGCCCGCTCGCCGGGCCGTCGCCCCGCACGGTGATGATGGGCGTGCCGACCTCGACGGTCTGCCCTTCGTCGACCAGCAACGCGTCGACCGTGCCGGCAAACGGCGACGGCAACTCGACGAGCGACTTCGCCGTCTCGATTTCGACGAGCACCTGGTTGATGGTGACGGTGTCGCCGGGCTTGACGCGCCACGAGACGATCTCGGCCTCGGTCAGACCTTCGCCGACGTCGGGGAGCGGGAACTCGGAGATGCTCACGATTCCTCCAGTGCGATCAGTAGGCCAGCGCGCGGTCAACCGCGTGCAGAATTCGGTCAACGTCGGGCAGGTACGCGCCCTCGAGCTTGGCCGGGGGGAAGGGAGTGTCGTAGCCACTCACGCGCAGCACGGGGGCTTCGAGCGAGTAGAAGGCCTTTTCGGTGACCGTCGCGGCGATCTCGGAGCCGATGCTCACTGAGCCCGGCGCCTCTTGCGCCACGACGAGCCGGCCGGTGCGACGCACCGAATCGAGAAGCGGCGCATAGTCGATGGGGGAGAGCGACCGCAGGTCGACGACCTCGATGCTCGTGCCTTCTTCGGCGGCAAGCGCGGCGGCGTCGAGCAGCATGCTCACCATGGCGCCGTGGCCTACGACCGTCACGTCGGTGCCCTCACGCACGATGCGCGAAGCGTGCAGCTCTGCACCGGGCGATGAGAGGTCGACCTCGCCCTTGGGCCAGTAACGGCTCTTGGGTTCAAAGAACATGACGGGGTCGGTGCTCTCGATGGCCTGCTGAATCATCCAGTACGCATCGTGGGGGGTCGCCGGGCTGACGAGACGCAGGCCCGCGGTGTGCGCGAAGTACGCCTCGGGGCTCTCTTGGTGGTGCTCGACCGCGCCGATGTGTCCGCCGTACGGAACACGAATAACCACGGGCAACTGCAACGAGCCCTCGTGACGAGCGGTGAGCTTGGCCAGCTGAGTGGTGATCTGGTCGAAGGCCGGAAAGATGAAGCCGTCGAACTGAATCTCCACCACAGGCCGGTAGCCGCGCATGGCCAGGCCAATCGCGGTGCCCACGATGCCCGACTCGGCCAGCGGGGTGTCGAGCACGCGGTGAGCACCGAACTGCTTCTGCAGGCCCTCGGTCACGCGGAACACGCCACCGAGCGGCCCAATGTCTTCGCCCATGAGCACGACTTTGTCGTCGGCCTCCATGGCTGCCGCGAGGCCGAGGGTCAGAGCCTTGGCCATGGTCAACGTCTCGGTTGCCATCACGCACCCCCCTCGAACGATGCCTCATAGTCGGCGAGTGCCTGGCGCTGAGCATCCATGACCGGATGCGGCTGGCTGTAGACGTGCGCGAACATCGACTCGGCGAGCGGTGGCTCGAGGGCGAGCGTGCGGGCGCGGGCCTCGGAAGCGAACTGCTCCGCCTCATCGTGAACGTCGGTGAAGAACGCCTCGCTCTCACCAAGACCCCGCAAATAGGTTTCGAAGCGCGAGATCGGGTCGCGCTCTTCCCAGTAGTGCAGTTCGTCGTCGTCGCGGTACTTCGTGGGGTCATCGCTCGTCGTGTGCGCGCCCATGCGGTAGGTCAGCGCTTCGATGAACTGCGGGCCCTCGCCACCACGAGCGGCGTCGAGGCTCGCTGCCGTGGCCGCGTAGCTCATGAGCACATCGTTGCCGTCGATCTGCACGCTTGGAATACCAAAGCCACGGGGGCGATGGAAGAGCGGCGTGCGCGACTGCACGCGAACGGGCACCGAAATGGCCCAGTGATTGTTCTGCAGGAAGAACACCTGCGGCGTCTGGTAGCTCTGGGCGAAAACGAACGCCTCATTGACATCGCCCTGGCTCGTCGCGCCGTCGCCGAAGTAGACGAGCACGGCGGTGTCTTTCTCGGCATCGCCGGTGCCGACCAGCCCGTCGAACCGCAAGCCCATCGCGTAGCCCGTGGCGTGCAGGGTCTGTGACCCGATCACGAGCGTGTAGATGTGAAAGTTGCCGGTCTCGGCCGGGTTCCAGCCGCCGTGGGTGAGGCCGCGCAGCATCTTGATGATCTGCACGACGTCGAGGCCACGAATGTGGCCGACGGCGTGCTCGCGGTAGGCCGGAAAAATGTGGTCCTGCGCTTTGGCCGCAAAGCCCGATCCGACCTGAGCCGCCTCTTGGCCGAGGCTCGGAATCCACAGGGCGAGTTGGCCCTGACGCTGGAGGTTTCCGGCTTCGATATCGAAACGACGAATCACGCGCATGGTGCGGTAGAACTCGCGCAACTGCTGCTCGGTGAGGGCATCCACATACGGCAGGTACGCCTCGGTGGCCTCACTGACCACTCGCGTTCCGTCGGGCGCGAGCAGCTGCAGCGTCTCCGGGGTGTACGACATGGATTCCACTCTAGGCCCGCACATGCGGCCGCTGGTCAGAGGGTGCGCACAACCTCACTCGTGGCGGCCAGCAGAGTTTCGACAGATTCGGCCTCACCAATCGACACACGGATGCCCTCCGGAGCAAACACGCGTGCCACGATCCCGGCCGCGGCAAGCGCCTCACCCGCGGCGGCCGTGGCCGGCCCGGTCGGCAGCCAGACGAAGTTGCCCTGCGAAACCGGCACGCGCCAGCCCTGCTCGCGCAGTGCCTGCTGCACCTCATCGCGGCGAACGGCGAGGGATCGCACGCGCTCGAGCAACTCGGGCTCGACCTCCATCGCCGCGAGCACGGCGCGTTGCGCCGCCTCGGTCACACTCAGCGGAATCGCCGTG
>JBJOPU010000138.1:0-4891 GCA_046050505.1 Actinomycetota bacterium | reverse complement strand
CAACTCGCTTTCGTAGTGCTCACGATCGGGCGCGAACAAGACGAGGGGAGTGCTCGTGGCGGTCACGTCGAACATGAGCGAGCTGTAGTCGGTGATGACGACGTCGGCCGCGAGCAGCAGGTCGGCCATGTCGGGGTACGTCGTGACGTCGATGAGCCCGGGGGCGTCGAGGTTGCGACCGTGGCGCAGCGTGCGGCTGTGGCCGCGCACGAGCACGACATGCTCGCCGGGCAGCTCGGCGAGCGCGGCGGGCAGGCTGGGCAGGTCGACGAAGTCGACGATCTGCGTCGCGTCGTCACGCCACGTCGGCGCGTAGAGCACGGCGCGCTGGCCGTGCTGAACACCGAGCCGTCGTCGTACGTCCGCCCGCAGCGCGGGGTCGGCCTGCACGAGCACGTCATTGCGCGGATAGCCCTCCACCCACACCGGGCCGCGAAACGCGTATGCCCTCCGCAGAATGTCGGCCGCGTACGGGTTCTGCGCGAGCAGCACGGTCCAGCGGCGGCTCTCGCGCCGCACGGCGATGCGCGTGCGCAGGCCCACGCCGTCGCGGTCGAGCGCGAGCCGCTTGAGCATGGTGCCGTGCCAGGTTTGCAGCACGGTTTGGTGGCGGCGGGGCATCCACCGCTTGCGCAACCAATCGTTGACCACGAGCAGCCGCGCGTCAGCCCGCACACGCCACCACTCGGTCGAGCCTTCGACGATCGCAACCGAGCCCTCGGGCACGGCGATCGAGCGATCAACGACCGACCAGTAGCGGGTCACATCGGGTCGCACGCGCGCGAGCTCACGGTCGATCGCGAGCGGGTTGCACGCCACGGTCTGGCTGTAGAAGCTCTCGAAGAAGACGGCGTTCTCGGGTGTCGCCGTGCGTCGGCGGTACTGCTTTTCGAGTCGTTTCTGGGCGGATGCTCCGCGCTCGTCGTCGGCGAGCGGCGCCGCAATGCGCAGCACGAGGGTTCCGGCGTCAGCGCGCAACTCTGCGCGCAACAGATCGCTGCGCACCGGCGGCACCGGCTCGGCCGAGACGATGGCGCGGGCGCTCGGGTGCACGGCATCGGCGAACGAGACGACCAAGCGATAGTCGTCGCTGCGAGGAGGGAGGTCGTGGGCGCCCCAGCGGTCGCTCATCAGTGAGCCGACGGCGCTGACGACACCGTCACTCTGCTCGACCGTGAGTTCGAGCTCTTGGCGCGGGCCGACGAGAGCGAGACGCGAAATCGGTCGGGTCGATTTTCCGCGAATGACGATCGTGTGGTCAGTCAGTTCGGTCGCGGTCACAACGAAACGCGAGAGCGCCGACTCATCGCCCGTCGAGGCCGTGCGGGGCGCGCCGCTCAGCAACGCGAGCACGGCGTCAAGCACGCTCTCCGTCGCCCGCCCATCGAGGTGGTCGACGACTTCGTCGCGCAGCCACGCCGCATGCGCGAGGGCGGTATCGCGAGCCCGGCCGCCGAGCACGCCCTCGAGCCGGTGCAGGGTCTCGGCCCAGGTCGTGGCCGGGTCGCCGCCGCTGAACTCGCGGTAGGGCTGGTACAGGCCTCGGGTGGCCAAATACTGGCCCAGATCGGGCGCGAAGAACACGGTTGGCACCTGCGCGATCGCCGCGTCAAAAGCAATCGAGCTGTAGTCGGTCACGAGAGCGTCGAGCGCGGGCAGCGCCGGTGTGACGTCGGTTAGAACATCGCGGCCGAGCAGCCGGATGCGGGCCGAACTCGCGGCGCCCTCCGCATACGAGCCCGCGCCGAGGGGGTGCGAGCGAATCAGCAGCGTCGCGTCTGCGCGGTCGGCCCACGCCGCGATGGCCTGCCACTCTGTCGATGTCGGAATCGCGGGGTCAACGGCGCCGTCGCGCCACGTGGGGGCATAGAGCACGACCGGGCCAGCATCCGTAAGCGCGTTTTCGCCCGCGGCGACGAGCACGTGTGAGACGAGCGCGCGAGCGGTGTCACGCCGTGACTCGGGCGTGCCGGCCAGAAGCACGTCGTCGCGAGGGTCGCCCGTGACGATCACGCGATCGGCCGGCAGACCGAAGGCCGATCGAATGCGGGCCGCAACGAGGTGTGACGCCACCGGAAACAGCGCGATGTGGGCTCCGGCCCGACGATAGAGCGCCGAAATGAATCGGCCGACACCGGGCAGCGAACCGATGAGGGGCAATCGCAGTGCGGCTCCCGTGTCGAGATGCAGGCGCTTGAGCGGGATGCCGTGCCACAGCTGCACGACGCGCGCGCCACTCACGCCAAAGCGGTTGACGTCGCCGAAGCCGTGCGTGACGACGACCACACCCGCGCGCAGCGTCGCCCAGAGGCCGCGCGGCCCCGCTTTGCGCAGGGCGCGAAACCCGCGGGCGCGGGCCGCAGAGAGTTCGTCGGCACTCGACGCGAGCCACGTGAGGTGTCGTTCGGGCTCACGCTCGGCGGATAGCTCGTAGAGCGCGAGTGCCCCCTCGCCGAGCCCGATGCCCGACCCGAAAACCCACCGGCGGGGGCTGCGCGGCACGAGCACGGCGACAAGCGCCCCGAGCGCATACAGCGGGGCGCGAGCGAGTACGCGCGCGTTGCCGGCGCTGAACGTGAAGCGGGCCATCGCGCCCGATTCTGTCACCTCACCACCGCAAAGCGAACAAGTCGGTAACGGTGTGGCTGTTTGGCCGAGCCGCACATGCCCCGCTGAGAGAATCGACACTGTGAAGATCGTGAGCCAGTACAAGACGGCACGGCGCATTCTGCGCGACCTCCTGCGCTCGCGCCGCAATCGCAACGCGCTCGCGAAGCGGCTCGAGACCGAGGGCACCCCGCCGGCGGTTGGCACGATCGAGATTGCCGTCTACTTTGCCGATACCCGCGTGAACCTATACCAGATTCGGCAGTGGTACGCGCCGTTGGCCGAGCTTGCGCGCGAGCATCCGGTCGCCATCATCAGCCGCAGCCCCGGAACGATGATGACGCTGCTCGACGAAGCGCCCGTGCCGCCGGTCTACTTGCGCAAGGTCACCGACCTCGAAAAGTTCGTGGCTCAGCAGCCGCTGCGCATCGTGTTCTACGTCAATCAGAACACCAAGAACTTTCAGATGTTCCGCTATGGCCGCATGTGGCATGTGTTTATCAACCACGGCGAGAGCGACAAGATGTACATGACCACCAACCAGTACAAGGCGTACGACTACGCCTTCGTTGCTGGTCAGGCGGCGAAAGACCGCCTCGCGCGAAAGCTGTGGGACTACGACCTCGAGAAGAAGGTGCTCGAGATCGGTCGACCCCAAGCCGACCACTTCGTGGGCGAGACCCCCTACGCGCCCGACGATCGAACGGTCGTGCTCTATGCCCCCACGTGGGAGGGTGATCGCCCCGCGGCGGCGTATGGCTCGATCGCCAGTCATGGGGAAGCGCTGGTGGATGCCCTGCTTGCCACCGGTCGCCACCGCGTGATTTACCGGCCGCACCCGCGCAGCGGGGTGGTGAGCCGCGCGTATGGCGCAGCCAATCGGCGCATCATCGCGGCTCTGGAGCGCGCGAACGCCGCCGACCCTGCAGCGCAGCACGTGCACGACACGGGCTCGGCCGTGGGGTGGCAACTCTCCGCGGCCGACGTCGCCATCACCGACATCTCAGCGATGGTCTACGACCGGCTCGCGACGGGCAAGCCCATCATCGTGGCGCGCCCCGCGTCGCCCGAAGCCGAAATCGATGACTCCGGCTACTTGAGCGACTGCGAGTGGCTGACGACCGAGAGTGCGGCGAACATTGTGCCGCTCGTTGACCGTGTGTTGACGAGTGCCGAAGCACACGACAAGCTCACCCACTGGGTGCAGCGGTACTTCGGCGACACGACGCCCGGTGCTGCGACGGCGCGGTTCCACGGTGCCGTCGAAACGCTATACGGCGAGTGGAACCGTGTGGCGGCCATCCACGCGCACGACCCGATCACGTCGGAGTCGAACCCTTTCGACGACGAAGACGACGAAGACGAGGCTCCTTCGGGGGACTGATCTGGTCGAGCTCGGCCGGCCACCGCGCCGGTGCGGGCCCGAACGCTTGCTGCGCCGTGCGCACGACCTTGCCGCCGATCAGACGGTTGCCCGCGCCTCCGATAACGGCACCGATGCCGAACGGCACGAGTCGACCCGCCATGCTGCCGCCTTGCTTGACCGCCATGCTCTTGACGAGCTCATCGCGCAATCGCTTGTTGAGCATCCCCACGAGAGCCTTGGGCACACCGGCGGTAATCGATTCGCCCCAGTACTGCGTGCGGTCGGGGCCGCGGCCCGTTGCTTGACCCACGAACTGCTGCACGAGCTCTTTGCCCGGCCCGCCCAGCATGAGCGCCATGACGAGGTTGTGGGCGCGCTCTTCATCGTCAACGACGATGCCGTGAATCTCGGCGACCGACTGCGCAAACAGCGCGGTCATCTCGAAAAACGCGACGGTTTCAACGCCGATGACCGTGAGCCCGAGGGCCGTGCCGACGCCCGGAATCAGCGACGCGGCACCACTACCAGCACCGGTGATGGTGACGCTATTGAGAAAGCGCCGCTCGAGAATCATCACAACTTGCTCGGGAGTTGCCGCGGGGTACTGGCGACGAATCGACCGGATGTGCAGCAGCACCGCCGGTCGTTGCGCCGACATGGCCGCCCGCAAAGCCCGCACGAGAACCGGGTCAGCCACGGGAGCGACCACGTCGGTCGAGCTCCGCTCGAGTGCGGCGTCGTCGATCGGGATGCCCTGCAGGGGCTCGCGCTCAACCGCGCCGTCGCTCTCGCTCGGGATCAGGGTCACGCCAACCTCCAGGCCTTGTTGGCTTTCAGTCTATGAGCCGCGGCTTGGTTGCCCTCGGGCGGTCAGTCGACGATCGTGGTGGCGATGCCCGTGCCGTAGTCGCGGTTGTA
>JBJOPU010000137.1:0-4954 GCA_046050505.1 Actinomycetota bacterium | reverse complement strand
GCGAGTTCGGCTTGTAGTCGATGCTCGAGCGGTAGTGCGCCGAGCCGAGCCAATAGCGCACAACTGCGGGGCGGTGGCTCGCGAGCAAGTCAGCCGCGAACACCGAGTTTCCCAGCGACTTCGACATCTTCTGGCCACCAATGGTCACGAGGCCGTTGTGCACCCAGTGCTGCGCAAAGTCGTCGCCCGCGGCAGCCGATTGGGCCAGTTCGTTTTCGTGGTGCGGAAACCGCAGGTCGAGCCCACCGCCGTGAATGTCGAATGCCGGGCCCAGGTAGCGCGCCGCCATCGCCGAGCACTCGATGTGCCAGCCCGGGCGCCCCAGGCCCCAGGGCGAATTCCACTGCGCGGTCGTCGGCTCGTCGGGCTTGGCGCCCTTCCACAGCGCGAAGTCGCGCGGGTCGCGCTTGGCACGCGCGGGGGCGTCGCCCGCCTCGTCCATGTCGTCGGGGTTCTGGCGCGTCAGCTCGCCATAGCGGCTCCAACTGCGCACGTCGAAATAGACGTCGCCCGAGGCATCCGTCGCCACATAGGCGTGGCCCGCCGTGATGAGGCGTTCGATGAGCGCATGCATCTGCGGAATGCTCGCGGTCGCCCGCGGCTCATACGTGGGAGCCAGGATGCCCAGCGCACGATACCCGGCCGTGAACTCGAGCTCGACGCGATACGCCACGGCGAACCACGGCTCGTCGTCGGTCGCGTTGGCGAGCACCTTGTCGTCGATGTCGGTGACGTTGCGCACGAAGGTCACGGCATAGCCCCGCGCCGTGAGCCAGCGCCGCCACAGGTCGTAGACAAGGGCGCTGCGCAAGTGACCGATGTGCGGGGCCGATTGCACCGTCGGGCCACAGACGTACATGCTCACCTGACCCGCGACCCGCGGTTCGAGGTCGACAACAGCCGCTTGAAGGCTGTCATACAGGCGCACGCTCACCGCCCCAGCCTACCGGCGTGCCAGAACTCGAGGGGCTATGACGACAGCATGGCCGTCGCGACGGCCGCAACACCTTCGGCCCGGCCGGTGAAGCCAAGTCCGTCGCTCGTGGTCGCCGCCACGCTCACGGGAGCCCCGAGCGTGCGCGTGAGCAGCGCCTCTACCTCGTGGCGTCGCGCCGCGAACCGCGGGCGCTTCGCGACCACTTGCACCGCGACGTTCACGACCTCGAAGCCGGCGTTGCGCACGAGCTCAAGGGTTGCGGTGAGAAACACCTCGCCGCGCGCTTCAGCGAAGCGCGGGTCGTCGACGCCGAACCGCGAACCGATGTCGCCCAGCCCCGCGGCTGACAACAGCGCATCGCACATGGCGTGGCTGATCGCGTCGCCATCGCTGTGACCCGCCAGTCCCGGTTCGCCCGGCCAGTACAGCCCACCGAGCCACAGCGGGCTGTTGTCGTCGTAAGCATGCACGTCGATGCCGATTCCGGTGCGCAGGGCCGGGCGATCGCCCGCGACGAGTTGCTCGGCTCGGCGCAGATCCCACGGAGTCGTCACCTTGAACGCGCGATCGTCACCGGGCACCGTGACGACGGGATGCCCTGCCGCCGCATACACGCTCGCATCGTCGGTGTGCTCGGCCCCGGGTGCGATCGCCGCAACGGCGGCGCGATACGAGTCGAGCGGAAACCCTTGGGGAGTTTGGATCGCCGCGAGTTGCGAACGATCAACCTGTTCAACGACCGCTCCCGCGGCATCGCGGCGCGCGATCGTGTCGACGACGGGCATCGCGGGGATCACCCCGGCGTTCTCCGCACGCACACGCTCGACCACGCGCGTAAAGACCTCGGGCGGCGTCAGAGCTCGCGCCGCATCGTGGATGAGCACCACGTCAACGCCATCAACGACAGCGGCGAGCCCGGCGGCCACCGAGGCCGCGCGGCTATCGCCTCCGACCACCACCGTGAGGGCATCCCGTGCCACACCCGCGACGCGCTGGCCGATCGCCTGGGCTTCAGCCCGATGACTCTCGGGCGCGACGACGACCACCTGGGCAGGTTCCGGCTGGGCGAACACGCCCTCAAGGGCGAGTTCGAGAAGGGTGCGCCCGCCGATCGGCACGAACGCTTTCGGGCGAGCGAGGCCGAGTCGGGTGCCGCTGCCGGCAGCAACCACGACGATGGCGAGCCGCGGCGTGAACGGCGCCGTCATGACTAGGAGGCGAGAACCTCGTCGAGCACCGTCGAGGCCTTCTCTTCGTCGGTCTTCTCGGCGAGCGCGAGCTCGCTGATGAGAATCTGACGGGCCTTCGCGAGCATGCGCTTCTCGCCCGCGCTCAAGCCGCGGTCTTGGTCGCGGCGCCACAGGTCGCGAACGACTTCAGAAACCTTGATGACGTCACCCGAAGCGAGCTTCTCAAGGTTGGCCTTGTAGCGACGCGACCAGTTGGTGGGCTCTTCGGTGAACGGTGCACGAAGCACCTCGAACACCTTGTCGAGACCCTCTTGACCGATAACGTCGCGAACGCCCACGAGATCGACGTTTTCGGCCGGCACCTCGATGGTCAGATCACCCTGCGTGACGTTGAGCTTGAGATAGAGCTTCTCTTCGCCCCGAACGGTTCGGTTCTTTACTTCGATGATCGTTGCCGCACCGTGGTGGGGGTAAACGACCGTCTCGCCGACCTGAAAAAGCATGGGTGATGGTCCTTCCGCAGAATCTCCAGTCTACCACAGGGGTTTCTCAGAAATTCGGCCCGCCCGGGGCCCCCGGCGGGCGGCAAAGGGGCTGCGCGCGCTCGCTAGACTAGAATTCATTGGGCTCCCGCGAGCGTCTCAGACAGTGCGTGACCGGGTAAGCCGACGGCCTAAAGGAGACATGTCGTGAAATCTCGCGTAGCGGTGTCGATCGCTCTTGCCGCGGCTCTGCTCGTCGGCACCACCGGTTGCACGTTCGGCGCCAACATCGCCACGCAAGAAGACTACGACCCCAGCGATGGCGTGGGCGCGGAGGTTGGCGCGCTTGCCATCCGCAACGCTCTCCTTATCGGCGAGACGGGCGATGAGCTCAACCTCGTCATGACCGTCGCTAGCTCGGCCGACGTCGACCGCCGCCTCATTGTGCAGTGGGAGAGCGACGGAGAACGGGTTTCTGAAGCCATCGTCGTCGCAGCAGGTGAGCGCACGCGCGTGGGCGGGCCCAACGATGAGATCCAGATCCTTCTCACGGGCACCGGCGCCACGATCGGCGGCCTTCTTCCCCTCTTCTTTACCTACACGGGTGCCGAGGGGTCAGAAGTGCTTGTGCCCGTGCTCGACGGCACGTTGCCGGAGTACGAGCTCTACATTCCCTAATCTCGCCCTGCGGGCGACGTATTCCCTCGCTCGCTGCCTTGACGACGTGGCATCACCCGTTGGTCGTCACGCCTCGAAGCGGTATCCCAGACCGCGCACCGTCACGAGTAGGCGGGGGTTGGCGGGGTCGGGCTCGATCTTCGAACGGATGCGCTTGACGTGCACGTCGAGAGTTTTCGTGTCACCGAAGTAGTCGGCGCCCCAGACCCGGTCGATGAGCTGGCCGCGAGTGAGCACGCGCCCGGCGTTGCGCAGCAGCAGCTCGAGCAGTTCGAACTCTTTGAGGGGCATCGGCACGACGGCACCATCGACCGTCACTTGGTGCTTCTCAACGTCCATGCGCACGGTTCCGGCCGAGAGCACCGAATCGTCAACGTCGTTCGCTTCCGTCTGACGCCGCATGACGGCCCGGATGCGCGCGAGCAGTTCTCGCGTCGAATATGGCTTCGTCACGTAGTCGTCAGCACCGAGCTCTAGCCCCACGACAATGTCGACTTCGCTGTCTTTCGCCGTGAGCATGATGATCGGAACAGCCGACCGCTGGCGGAGTTCGCGGCACACCTCGGTGCCCGCGAGGCCCGGCAGCATGAGATCGAGCAGCACGAGATCTGCTCCGGATCGATCAAACTCGGTGAGCGCGGCAAGCCCGTCGGCAGCAACCACGGTCTCGTAGCCTTCGCGCGTCAACAGGTACGCAAGGGGCTCGGAGAGCGATGTCTCATCTTCGACGATCAGAATGCGGGTCATTGTTAGGCCTTCAGTCGAGTGGCCGCGGGTTCGAGCACGCGCGGCAGGCGGATGGTAAAGGTCGAGCCCCGGCCGGGTTGCGACCACACGCGCACATCGCCGCCGTGGTTTTGCACGACGTGCTTAACGATGCTGAGGCCGAGACCGGTGCCGCCCGTGGTGCGCGACCGCGCTTGGTCGACCCGAAAGAACCGCTCAAACACGCGGTCAAGTTCTTCTTCAGGAATGCCGATGCCCTGGTCGGTCACGGCGATCTCAATAACGTCATCGGCTGCGGTCACACCGATGCCAACGCGAGCGGGCGACTGCGAGTACTGCACGGCGTTGATAATGAGGTTGTGCACCGCGGTGATGAGCATGGCCTCGTCGCCCCAGACGCGAAGTCCTTTGGTGCCTCCGCTGACGAGCGTCACGCGCTGCGCATCGGCGATCACGCGGTTCTGATCGATGGCGGCCGACACCACGTGATCGAGGTCAACGACCTCGGGGTCAGATAAGGCGTCTTTGGCCTGCAGTCGCGAGAGCTCGATAATCTCTTGCGTCATGCTCGCGAGTCGTCCTGACTCTTTGGCGAGTTGCTCGGCAAAGCGCCGCACCTGCACCGGGTCATCCGCGGCATGGCCGAGCGCCTCGCCGAGCAGTCCGATGGCGCCAATCGGCGTTTTGAGCTCGTGACTGATGTTGGCCACGAAGTCGCGGCGCACGGCATCCAAGCGATGCGACTCGGTGCGGTCTTCGGCCAGCACGAGCATGAATCGGCTGCCGAGGCGCGCGACGCGTACCGACAAGTGCAAGGCGGCGTCACCCAGTGGGCCGCGACTGAGCTCGAGCTCTTCTGTGATCGCTTCGCCGCTGCGACGAACTCGGTCGACGAGTTCGACCAAGCGACCGTGGACGAGAGTGCGGTGCCAGACCAGACC
>JBJOPU010000136.1:0-4969 GCA_046050505.1 Actinomycetota bacterium | reverse complement strand
CGGGCACCGCGAGCTGCCCCAGCGTCGACACGACGAGCGAGGCACTGGTCGGCCCGAAGTCGATTCCGTACGGAGCAGTCTGCGACGCACTCCGACCCAGCGAAACGACCATCGACAGCCCGACAATGACGCAGACGAGCGGAAACTCCCACCACGTGAATGTCGACCGGCGTCGTATAACGCTGAGGGTGACGAGAGCGAGAACCGCAAGAACCGCAACAACCTTGCCGACGGTGACAGTGACGCCACTCTCGTCTCCGACCCCGAGATCAAGCGAGCCGATGAAGAGCAGAATGAGCGCGGTCATCAAGGTGAGCACGATCGACGTGCGACGGCGCGTGTGCAGTGCGGCCGTCTGCATGAGGGCGAGCGACAGGATGACCAACCAGAAGATCGTCGGCAACATGAGCCGCGGCAACGAAAGCACGACCTGCCCCACACTCACCGAGAGCGGGAAGAACGATCGGATCAGGGGTGCGCAGAGAATGAGCAGCGCGGCGAACGTGAACGCCCAGACACCGACCACGACGACGGGTCGCAAACCCGACGGCCAGCCCGTGTCGCGCAATCGGCCATGCCGAATGGGGTCAACAATGAGTCCTCGCCAGAACCGCACGATCGAGTCGGTCACGCGTGACACCACGCTCATTGGTCGCCCCTCGACTCACGCAACTCCCACCGGCGCAACACTCCGTTGCTCTCAAGCACGACGAGCGCAACTCCTACTGCTCGAGCAAACACGCTCGACGAGGCGGCGCTTGCGTCGATTTCGAGCCGGTCGATCACGTCACCGCCCAGAATTGACCGCAGTTCAATGGCCCTCGGCTGCACGAGGGTGATGATCGACGAGCGTTCGTCGGCAACGAGAGCAACCCCTCCCCCGCCTCGCCACATCGCGCGGCCCGACTCGCCATCGAGAGCGAGAGTGACCTCTTCGGACATCGCGACGACTCCGTCGGCCGAGACCACCACCCCGACTGCGGCTCCGCCGAGCGGGGTGCGCCACCGCTCAACACCGCTCGCCCCCTCCAGTGCGACGAGCGAACCCGACTCGAGGGTCACGGCGACGAGCCCCGTCGCCGCGTCAGCGGCCATGCGCGATACCGGGCCAATCTCGTTCTGCCACACGATCGCGCCTGTCGTCACGTCGAGGGCCGTCAGTCGATCCCGCTCATCGGCGACGAACACGAGGTCTGCTGCGATGACGACCGGAGTGCGCGCGTCGGCATCGATGGGCTGCGACCAGAGAGCGACGCCGCTCTCGGCATCCAGTCGCGTGACCGTTCCGCTGCGCGCCGCCACGATGACATCGGGCGACGCGGCAGAGCCACTCACCGCAACGGGGGGCGCAAAGACGAGCTCATCAGCATTCCACGACCACACGCGCCGGCCATCGGGGTCGTAGGCAACGACTCGGCGCTGCGCGGTCGTCGCCACGACGAGGTCTCCGACGGCCCCCACCGAGACCACGGTGCCCCCGGGATGCCCGAACCACGAGAGCGAGGCCGCCATGCGATCGAGGTCCCAGACCTGCACATCGTCACCCTGGTCATTCACCGTCACGAGTCGACCGTCTCCGGTCACGCTCGGCGGCACGCGGTATTGGCCCGTCACCTCGGAGACCCCGAAGAACGGGTCGATGGCCTGCAACGGAAGCTCCCGCCCGGGGAGCAGTCGTGATGAGTCGTCGAGCGAGGTTGTCCAGACCGGCGCGAGACGCGCATCCGTCGGTGTGAAGGGCACAACCGCGGGGCGAAGCTCGAAGCTTCCCGACGGTTGATCGTCGATCGTGCCGCTACTCCACACGACCGCACGGCCCGGGCACCAGACCGCCGAGCGCGCCAGAGTCGTTGACAGGCTGGCGTCGGCGTTGGCGATCACGATTGTGCTGTCAGTGCCGATGCATCCGCCCGTGAGGGGAATCTCGCGGCCATCGAGGTCGGTGTACGGCCCGTCGGCACGCAATGCGGCAAACGTGGCCGTGTAGGTGAGGGCGCCACCGGCAACGGCCTCGCCTTGCGAACTCCACGTGTCGCCGGGCAGAACCTCGGGAGGCAACAGCACGATAGGTGGGTCGAAGAGAAAACCGATCGAGCCGCCCCACGACGCCACCTGCGTGATGCCCTCGTCGGACAGCCGGAAGAGATCGGTGCCCCGCTCGCCGAATTCATCGACGTATGACGAGCGCCACCACTGCGCCTGGGCGAGCTCATCGACGCCCTCCCGATCGAAGAGTGTGGCCGCCACAATCGTCGGAGCGGCAAAAACCCCTTCGATGCCGGTCGAACGCGATGCTTCGGCGACGCTCGTCGTGCCCGACGCATCGGTCGACACCGAGCGGTGTCCGTCGGGCGGCACGTATCGCGCAGAGGTTCCCCCGAGCACCTCGGGGGCAGCTTGGTCAACCGCGTCGAGAGCCCCGCTGAGGAGAAGAACGACCAGCGGGGTGACAACCCACGCTACCCATGCCGTGTGCGGCCGATGCTCGGCTCGAGCATCGACGATCGGCGGGGCCACAGCGGCGGCCGCGATCGGCTGGGGAGCGCCGGTGGTCACGAGCGCCAGTGTAAAGCCGCGCGACCACCACGGTCACTTCATCGAGTCGAGAATTCCGACCAGGTCGTCGAAGGTCGTCCGTGGGTTCACGATGGCGAATCGAGCGTTCGTGCGGCCGCCATGCGAGCTCGGGACGACAAAAGCGTGCTGATCGTCGAGCAAACGGTTTGACCAGTGCGCGTAGTCACCGGGCGCCCATCCGACACGTTCGAACACCACGACCGACAACTGCGGTTGGCGCACCAATGCCAGGTAGTCGCGAGACGCAATCTCTCGACCGATTTCGTGTGCCAAATCGATCGACACGGTGATCGCGTCGCGGTAGGCCTGCGCACCGAACGTCGCGAGTGAGAACCACAGGGGAAGGCCGCGTGCTCGACGAGTCAGTTGTACCGAATAGTCCGAGGGGTTGTACTCGGTCGAGTCGGTCAGCGCGTCGAGGTACTCGGCGTGCTGGGTGTGCGCAAGCCGCGCAATTTCGGGGTCGCGATACAGCAGCGCGCACGAGTCGAAAGGGGTAAACAGCCACTTGTGCGGGTCAACGATGAGCGAGTCTGCTCGCTCGATTCCGGCGAATCGTGGGCGCGCGACGTCGCTGAGGGCAGCGGCAAGGCCATACGCGCCATCGATGTGCAGCCAGAAGTCGTGATCGTCTTTCAGCGCAGCGATCGACGCGATGTCATCCACAATGCCGAAGTTGGTCGAGCCGCCGGTCGCGACGACGGCGATGACGGCCTCGCCGTACTCGATCAGCGCCGACTTCACGCCGGCGCCGTGCATCATTCCACTGTCGCCCACAGGCACCGCAACGACGTCGATATCCATGACCTTCGCGGCACTCGCGATCGACGAGTGTGCTTCGGCACTGGCGATGACCACCCAGCGGTCGGGCCGCGCGAGCCCAGCGTCGCGGCGCTTCCGGTCGGCGTGGTCACGGGCGGCGACGAGCGACGAGAGGTTACCGATCGTGCCGCCCTGAACGAACACGCCGCCGGCAGTCTCGGGCAGGCCAAACTCATGGGCAAGCCACGACAGCACGTCGTTCTCGGCGTACACCGCGCCCGAACCCTCAAGCCACGAACCGCCATAGACGGCCGTCGCCGACACGATCAGGTCGAAAGCAGTTGCCGCTTTCGAGGGCGCCGAGGGGATGAACGACAAGTACTGCGGATGCTCGGTCGTGATGCACGACGGAGCGAGCACGTTCTCGAACAACGAGAGCGCGCGGCGCGCGCCCATGCCCTCTTCGCTGATCGTGCGCCCGGCCAAGCGGCGAAGCTCGGCGGGCGTGAAGGGCTTGTCGAGCGGGGTGTCATCGCTCAAGATGCGTCGTCGCGCGTACTCGAGCACCATGTCGACGATCTCGGTGGTTTCAGGAGTGATGGCGTGCATTCGCTCGGCGGCATTGGCCAGATCGCGGCTCACGGAGGTCCTCTCGAACCGGATGCGCGGTAACCGCGGCATCCTCCGGCGCGCCGCCCCGCCACTCGGGTCAGCAGGCGCCGGATACGACGAATCCCGGCCGAAACCGGGATGTCGTTCGTACGTGGACCTGAGGGGACTCGAACCCCTGACCCCCTGCATGCCATGCAGGTGCGCTACCAGCTGCGCCACAGGCCCGTGGCTTCGGCCCAGAGGGCCGGTGACAACTCGACCAGACTAGTACACGCTGTGGCCGCCGACCAATTCGGGCGAGGCCAGCACGGCTGCTAGTCGAAGAGCTCGCTCAGCCAATTCTGCGGGCGTCGGTTCGACCCGCCCCGCGAACCGTAGCGGGGCGCTGAGCCCGGTGAATTCGACCCCCAGCGTTGCGGGTACCCACCCTGCTGGTAGCCCGGTTGCGCAAACCCTCCCGGAGGAAACCCTCCCGTTGGCTGCGCGCCGAAGCCCGGATCGCGCGGGAGGTCCACGCGCGGCGCGGCGGCCGACGTCGACGCGACGGTTGAGGCCCGATCAATGATCTTGTCGAGCTCTCCTCGGTCGAGCCACACGCCCCGGCACTGCGGGCAGTAGTCGATCTCGATGCCATTGCGATCGCTCATGACGAGCAGGGTGTCGTCAGTAGGGCACTTCATGTCCCCTATTCTGACGCCCCGAGACTATGCGTCGACTGGATGCTCGCCGAGCGTCAGCGGAATCGCGGGGCAGTCTTTCCAGAGTCGCTCGAGCGAATAGAACAATCGCTCTTCCTCGTGAAAAACGTGCACGACAATGTCGCCAAAGTCGAGGAGGATCCATCGGCCTTCTGCCCGGCCCTCTCGCCGAAGCGGCTTCGCCCCCGCCTCGAGCATGCGGTCTTCAACCTCGGAGGCAATCGCTTGCACGTTGCGTTCGTTGCGACCCGTCACGAGGAGAAACACATCCGTCAGGGGCAGGGGGCCCGACACGTCAAGAGCCACGAGGTCGTCGCCCT
>JBJOPU010000135.1:0-4971 GCA_046050505.1 Actinomycetota bacterium | reverse complement strand
GGGGTGCCATTGGCACGTGATAGCGGCATGAGGGTGGCGGCGGGTGCGCGCCACCCTGCATCTAGTGTTTTTGTCGCCGAATCCGTAGATTCCTGTCATGAATCCTCGTCGACTCTGGTCGCTCGTTGCTGTCGTCTCGCTCCTTGCCGTAGCAGGAACCTTCTCGAGTGGGTCACTGGCCCAGGCGCGAGAAGCCGAGGACGGGCCCGCCCTCGATTCGGCGGCTGCCGGAGTCGTCTCGGGAACTTTGTACGCGTTCCGCGATCCGTTGACTGTGCAAACGATCGGAACAGGGTCGGTGGTGTTCTACAGCACGGTGCCGCCCTACAACCGCGTCGCGAGTACGACATTCTTTGACCAGGGTGACTTCACGCTGTCGAACGTGCCCGCCGGTACCTACACGGTCTCGTTCACGGGCGCCGGTTCCCTGCCAACGCCTATGCGCGGCTGGTTTGACGGTGAACGTCTGCAACGAAACGCAACGACCGTGACCCTCGTGGAGGGCGAGCCTTACGCATTCGGGTCAATCGTGTTGCCGCTTCGCGACATCGCGTATGACCGGGTTTATGGGTCAAACCGATTCGCCACGGCTGTTGCCCTCTCACAGTCGAGCTTTGTTGATGGCTCATCTCCGAAAGTCTTCATCGTCAACGGACTGACGTTTCCCGATGCCCTCTCCGGCGGTGCGCTGGCGGCGAGTGGCGGTGCCTTGTTGCTCGTGGAGCAGAACCGAATTCCGGATGTCGTGCTCGCTGAGCTTGATCGACTCAACCCCAGTGAGATCACGATTATTGGTGGAACCGGTGTCGTCTCGGCCGCTGTGCAAACGCAGCTCGCGAGCTTCGTCGACAACGCGTCCCTCGTCACGCGCATCGCGGGAGCTAATCGGTACGACACCTCCCGACAGGTCATTTCGAGCGCCAATGGCTTCAACGGCAATGTCGACGCGCTCTTTGTCGCGACGGGCCTGAACTATCCCGATGCGCTGAGTGCCGTACCGGCAGCCGGATACCTCGGCGGCGCCCTCTTGCTGGTCAACGGTTCCGCAACGTCGCTCGACCAAGCGACTCGTGACCTGGTGGCGTCTCTGGGCACTTAAGTCGTGTACGTCATTGGCGGACCAGGGGCAGTGTCAGTGGGAGTCTTCAACGATCTCCGGGTTCTGAAGCCGTTCGTCTCGCGGCTCTCGGGAGCGGATCGCTATGCCACGGCGGTCGAGGTCGCAGAGACCTTCTTTGGCGCGAGCGACTTCGCCTACCTTGCCAACGGCACGAGCTTTCCGGATGCCCTCGCGGCGGGCCCTCTGGCGGGCCAGTTGGGCGCGCCGCTGTATCTCTCGCCCGGAACGTGCACGAAGGCCGAAACGCAATCTGACATCATCCGTGTTCTTGCCAACGGCGTCGTCGGCGTGGGAGGGCCAGCGGTGCTCAGCGACCAAGCGCTCAGCGGGCCCGCCTGCAGTTGAGTCTCGTTCGCGAGAAGTGAGCGCAGTGAGCGCCGCGGCGACGAGCGCCTAGGGAATTCCCCCGATCGGCGCAGAACGCCACGCGCGCGTGCACCCGTCTATCTGTCGGCCGCAACGCGTATGCCCGCGGTCGTTCGAGACGACGTGTTGGCGGTGTTTGCGAACCGCATCATCATGGTGGGCGGCCCGGCCCTCTTTTCGAATGCCGTTGGAAACCTCGCCTCGTGCTGACCACTCGCTCGGGAGTATTGCGGAGAACTACTTAGAGCGCTTCGCGGCCTTCCTTCGTAGGGTCGAATTGCGGCGCAGGAGCGCGCCGCACCCCCACGCTGACCCGAGGAGCCCTTCGTGACCCACTCTCGCCGCCGAGCATCCATCGCCGTTCTCACCGCCGTTGCCGTCGCCACCAGCCTTGCGTTCGCAACACCCGCGGCGGCGCGCACCCCCGATGAACCGGGCGCGTCGGATGCTCCGCTCACGGCGGCTGCGGCGGGAACCGTGACCGGTCGCATCATGATTGAGTTGCCCAACGGCGGAACAGTGGCGGCCAACTCGGGCTACGTCGCGCTCTATTCGCTGAGTTCGTCGGACCTGATCCCCGAGGGTGCCGCCAGTCTCACGTCGAGCGGAACGTTTGCTATTTCGGGTCTCGCGGCAGGCGACTACATCGCCGAGTTCCGCAGCACCGACACCCGAGCGCCGTATGTGCGCGAGTGGTTTGGCAATGGCGAAGCGCAAACCAGCGGCCAGACCTTCACGCTCATCGAGGGGGCGCCGTACGCCTTCGGAGACATCGTGCTCGAAACGCGCAGCATCTTCGTAGCGCGGTATTTCGGCAGCGATCGTTACGCCACGGCCGCTCGACTGTCTGAAGTGCGAGCGACAGACGGCGCAGACCGACACATTGTGATCGTCAACGGGGCCGACTACCCCGACGCGCTCTCGGCGGGGCCCCTTACGAACTCGAAGTTCGGGCACATGCTGATGGTGACGACCTCGGCTATTCCCGCTGCGACCGCGGCGGAGCTCAACCGACTCGACCCCACGGCCATCACGATTGTGGGTGGAACGGGTGTGGTGTCGCTGGCGGTCGAGCAGCAACTGCGGGCCTATGTGTCGTCACCGTCTCTGGTCACGCGTATTTCTGGTTCGAATCGCTACGCCACCTCGCGTGCCGTGCTCGAAGCTTTCTCGAGCGCTCCGAACGAGCTCTTCATCGCCACCGGAACGGGCTTCGCAGATGCACTTGCCGCGGGGCCAGCGGCGGGTGTTGTCGGCGGTGGCGTCTTGCTCGTCAATGGTTCGGCCCCCACGCTTGACGCGGCGACGCTTGCTCTGGTTGAAGAACTCGACGTGCCCGTCACGATCGTCGGGGGTACGGGATCGGTGTCCGCGGGCATCGAGCAGGCGCTCGACGCCTTGGCGGTTCCCGTTCGTCGTGTTGCCGGAAGCTCGCGGTTTAGCACGGCGATTGCGATTGCCGTCGAGTACTTTCCGACGGCCGACTATGCCTTTGTGAGCAACGCCTACGGCTTCGCTGACGCTCTTGCGGCCGGGCCGTTCGCGGGTGACCTGCGTGCGCCGCTGTATCTCTCGCCCCGAGACTGCCTGCCGGGGGCGGTGGGTGACGACATCCTGGCCATCTACACCAACAACGTCTTCCTCGTTGGCGGCCCGGGGGTGTTGGGTGCGGCCTTGGATGACTTGACGGTGTGCCCGTAGCGGGAGGGGTGGCCCGCAGCGGCCGTTTGTCTCGAGTGCGTATCCCGTGTCCCCCCAACGAGGGGTGCGAACAGTGCGATGAACTGAGTTAGTGTCGAGTAGTCGTCGCGGCGGTGCGATGGCGCTGCCGCGACGTCGAAAGGCCCTCCTGTGCGCGTATCTTCCCGGTCGTCTACGACCGCCCTGCTGGTGTCGATTGCGGTTGTGGCACCGCTCATGTTGGCGGCCCCCGCGGCCGTTGCCGCGCGCGAGCCCGAAACGCCTGCACTCACGATGACAACGGCCGAAGCCGAAGCGGCAACAGACGCTGAGAACGCTCGGGTTGAGTTTGATGCGCCGGCACAGTTGTCGCCTGCCGCGGCAGGGGCAACCGTCACGGGCACGTTCAGAACCTACGAAGTTGATAACTCGGGCCCGTACCCAGCGACGAGTGGCAACAGCTTTGTGCGCTTTTGGCTGTGGAACACCGTAGACCAGGTCTGGGAGGTTGCCCACGTCGTCAACACGTTTGACGGCTCGGGCTATTTCGAGGCAACCGGACTTTTCGCGGGCGACTACCGCGTCGAGTTTGTGAGTTTTAGTCCGAGTGTGCCGGTGCGCGAGTACTGGAACAACTCTGCGGTGTTCATTGGGTCGACGACGCTGACCATTGCGGCTGACACAACAGTGATGCTCGGCAACATCAACGTCTACCCCGACTTCCCCGACTTCTTCCGCATCGCCGGCAGCAGCCGCTACACCACGGCCGTCGCGATCTCGCAGTCGATCATCCCCCCCGGGTACACCGCTCCCGTCGTCTACCTGGTCACCGGCACCGGCTATGCCGACGCTCTGTCGGCCGGCCCGGCTGCCGCTCGCGCCGGCGGCGTGATGCTGCTCACGGCGCCGACGTCGCTTCCGCCCGAGGTGGGCCTCGAGCTGGACCGTCTCGACCCCGCACGAATTGTGATCGTGGGCGGACCGGGCGTGATCTCGTCGGCGGTCGAGCAGGCCGTCGGTGCCTATGTGGCTGACCCGGCCGACGTCGTGCGTATCTACGGGGCTAACCGTTACGCCACATCGCGACTCATCGTTGCGGATGCTTTTGGCGCGGGTGTTCCCAACCTGTTCATCGCCACGGGGCGCAACTTTCCCGATGCCCTCGCCGCAGGGCCGGCCGCGGCGCGACTCGGCGGCGCAGTGTTGTTGATTGATGGCGCGTTGCCCTCGACCGACACGGCGACCCGCGACCTCATCACGACCCTGGGCCAGCCCAACCTGTTTCTGGCGGGCGGAACCGGTTCAATCTCTGCAGGCGCAGAGTCGTCGCTATCTGCACACCTCGGTGCCAGTGGCACCGTCACTCGCTACGCGGGCACCAATCGTTACGACACGGCTCTCATCATGAACGCCGACGTGTTCGCCGATATCGGTGCCGACTTCGCCTTCTTGGCTACGGGCACCGGGTTCGCCGACGCGCTCGCGGGTGGCCCGCTGGCGGCGGCGCTCGATGGCCCGCTGTACCTTTCCAGCCCGACCTGCCTCCGCCTCGACGAGTACAACGACATGCTGTCGTTGATCGTCAAGGAGGTCTACAGCCTTGGCGGTACTGGGTCGCTGAGCGACCGCGTGCTGTACGGCGACCTCTGCTGATCACTGGCGACCTTGTGGGCGCGGGGATGCTCGAGCCTGAGCATCCCTCGATCGCATAGCGGTTTCTGCGGCGCGTCGCAACTCTCATTCGTCTGTCGAACCTTTTACTATCCGCGACTTGACGCGAGCGAATGACACGAGTGTAATTAGGT
>JBJOPU010000134.1:0-4978 GCA_046050505.1 Actinomycetota bacterium | reverse complement strand
CGAAGCGTCCGAGGGTTAGCCTTCAGAGGCGAGTGGCTCGATCTCGACCCCAACCCGGGAGAGATGTCCTCGCGGGGTGACTACCCACTCGTTCTGCCGCAGCATGTGTCGAAGGTGGGCGATGCGGACGATGAGGTTCTTGAACTCGGCGTAGAAGAACACCGAGACGAAGAGGTATCGCCACCACCACGCAGTACGCCTCTTGATCTCATGGGTCGCGACGCGATACGCGAAGGCCACTTAGATCGGACCCGAGGCAAGGGTGAGCAGGGTGATGAGGGCCAGCAATGGTTCGTAGGCGGGTAGTCCGTTTTCGCGCCACAGCACGAATAGCAACGTCGGCCACATGAGCGCCGCCGCCCAGGGAAACCCCTCTCGCCAGCCCAGCAAGATGAAGATGCCCAGCTTGGTGCGCCAGCTCAAACCGCTCTTCTTGACCGTGGCGTGACCGTGGCGCAAGCTCACCTGGAACCAGCCCTGTGCCCAGCGCATCCGTTGCCGCCACAGCGACCGCACGGTGACGGGGGCGAGTTCGCGGTTGAGCAGTGCCTGATCCGCTTCGGCGAGAACGTGCGTGCGGCGCACCGTGTCGACGACCGAATCTACCGAGAGCGGCACCCACGACACCCCGACATCAAGGTAGTGGAGGTCTCCGTCGCTGTAGAACGGCAGCTCGACGATCGCTCTCGTGATGCGCCGCAGTCGCGAGAGCAACGCGGGAGTCACGCTGCCGCCCATCTCCACGACGATGTGGGACCCGGGCAGGATCGTGATCGCGTCTGAGCATGCTCAGCTCTTCTCTTCTGCCGCGCCCGCCTTGGAGCGTGGCACGTCGTCAGCCAGCTCAACGATTGCTTCGTTGTGCCGCAAGAAGCCCGGCTTCCAAGGGGGGTCAAAGCGCGCGTAACTGAGGGGTCCGACGGGCTCGAGCCCCGCGTCCCACACCGCCGCGATGAGACGTTGACCGTGGTCGGCGAAACGGTCGCCTCGTGCTGATCCGCTGAAGCGATGCACGGCAACCGTGCGCGGCGGCACGACGGTCATGCGAACTCGCGGGTCGCGCGGAGCCGGAACTCCGGTTTCTGGCAAGTCGGCGGGCATGACGAAACTCACCGTTTGCGCGCCAGCACCCTGAGGCTCTTCCAGCACCGGCGCGGTCATGGCAATGCTCTGGCGACTCGCATTGTTGCCGCTGATGTACTGAAACAGGGGGCCAAAGCCTGCCCCCGCGCCAGCATCGAGTTCGGCGCGAACGTCGACCTGGGCGAGCACGTGTGCGTCATATCGACGCACCTCGAAATCGGTGAACCGTTGCGTCACCGTGTATGGCTGGTGCTCGGTCATGTCTGACTCCGTTCCCCCCGGGCCCCAGATTAGCCGAGCAAATCTTTCATCTGCTTGTAGATGAGCCCCGCAGCGTTCTTCGGGTTGAGTCGCGACAGGCGCGACATGATGCGGGCATCCGAGCCAATAAAGATCTCGTAGCTGCCCTTCTCGACCGCCTCGATGATCTGGCGGCCCGCTTCGGCCGGTGCCGTGGTTTTGCGAGCCGCGCCGTCGCCAGCCTTCGCGGCCATGGCTTCCATCTCGGCGGCCGTCATGATGCCCGAGTTCTGGGCGATGTTGGTGCCGATCGCACCCGGAAACACGCCGGTGACAGCGACGTTCGTCTCCATCAGCTCGGAGTGCAGGCCCCGCGAGAGCTGCGCGACGGCGGCTTTCGTGGCTCCGTACAGCGACTGACCGGGAACAGGGGCGTACGCACCCATGCTCGACACGTTGACGATCGACGCCTCCGGTCGCTTCAGCAGCTCGGGCAGAAACGCCTTGACGGTGTTGAGCGTGCCGTAGAGGTTGACGTCGATGACGCGCTCGATCTGATCCCACTCGAGCTCGTTGATTTTGACGAACTTCTGGATGATTCCCGCAATGTTGAGAAGGCCATCAACCTGGCCGTGCTTCGCAATGATCTCGGAGGGAAGCTTCGCCACGGCCTTGCGATCGGTGATGTTGATCACGTGCGTCGAGATGCGCCCGGAGTGTTCTCCCGCGAGGCGCACCGTTTCGGCCAGCCCCTCGTCGCTCAGGTCGAGAGCCGCCACGCTCGCGCCTTTGGCGACCAGCCTGAGCACGACCTCACGGCCGATGCCATTGCCCCCGCCGGTGACCGCGAAAACTTTGCCGCTGATCTGCATGATGCTCCTTTGAGAGAACGGATGCGCGACATCGCGCTGCGCACACGGTACTCCCTGCGAGTGCCGGGCGATCAGGGTCGAACGTCCCGCGCATCCCCAGCAATTCATGGAATTCTGAGCGCATGACGGTCGTGCCCATGTTTCCACTGGGATCAGTGCTTTTTCCGGCGATGCCCACAGCATTGCGCGTCTTCGAAGAGCGCTACATCGTCATGCTCTCGACGATCCTGGGCGACGAGCCACCCGAGTTCGGCATCGTGCTCATCGAGCGTGGCAGCGAAGTGGGCGGCGGAGAGCACCGCTTTCCGATCGGCACGATCGCTCAGATCACGCGCGTTGAGACGAGTGAAGGCTTCATTGGGCTTATCGCGAATGGCGACCGGCGCATCGAGGTGGTCAACTGGCTCGACGATGATCCGTACCCGCAGGCAGAGGTTCGTGAGGTCGCCGAGCTGACGTGGAGCGACGAGGACCGGCCGCTCTTCGACCGCGCTGAGCAGCTGGTGCGTCGAACAATCTCTCGCGCGAGCGAGTTTGTTGAGCAGCAGTGGCCTGCCGACATTGTCTTGAGTGACGACCCTGTGGAAGCCTGCTGGCAGCTGGCCGGTGTCGCTCCGCTGGGCCCGCTCGACCAGGTGCGTTTGCTGCGCTCAGAAACAGTCGTCGAGCTCCTGAGCGCACTCATTGAAGCCACGGAAGGGGCCGCTGAGATGCTGGCGATGCCAGGGTTCGACGACGATGACTTCTCGGCTCTTCTGGATGGCGAGTAGCCTTCCGCCATGACCGAACTTCTTGCCTTTCCGGTTCCCGTTGATGCCGCTACGGCTGCGTGGGCTGGCCCGGTTTTCGTGCTGATGGCGCTCACGGGTGTCGTCGTGTTGATCTGGCAAGCGGTGCGCTACTTTCGCGACAACAAGTAGAGTGAGCGCCAGCACCATCCTCAATTGAATATTCGGCCGTTTCCGCGATGCGGGAGAGCCGTCGGCCCCCGGCCTGCGGCACCGAAGGAGCAAGCCTCCCCGCCAATCTCTCAGGTCATCAGTACCGCATCAGCAAGGCCACTCTGAAAAGTAGAGCGAGCATCCGTCGCCGACGGCCGCCCGTTCTCGCCCACGGTGAAAGCGACGCATCCACTGCCACGAGCAGTCGAACGGCGTGAAACTCTCAGGCTCCATGACAGAGGGGGAGTTCCGCCGGCCGCCCGCGTCAGGAGAACTCCGTGTCTGAACAGAACACCGCGTCTGAACCCTCGTCCCCCCAACGACTCTCACCTCTGCACGCTGTGCACGAAGCTCTTGGCGCCGCATTCACTGACTTTGCGGGCTGGCAAATGCCGGTGCGTTACAGCTCTGACCTCGCCGAGCACCACGCCGTGCGCACGGCCGCCGGCATTTTCGACATCTCGCACATGGCAGAGATCGGTGTCGACGGACCCGACGCGGCGGCGTTTCTGGATGCTGCGCTCGCCGGCCGACTCTCAGCGATGCTCCCCGGCAAAGCGAAGTACTCGCTCGTGCTCAACGAGGCGGGCGGAATCGTCGACGACCTCATCGTCTATCGCATGACCGACACCTCGTATCTCGTCGTCGCGAACGCCTCGAACCGCTTCGCGGTCGTCGAGGCTTTGCAGCACCGAGCTGCGGGATTCGACGTGGTGATCGACGATCGCACCGAGCAGATTGCCCTCATCGCGGTGCAGGGCCCGGCGTCGGTCGCCGTTCTTGCCGCGACCGCGGGGCTCACGATCGAGGGCCTCGACGACCTCAAGTACTACGCCTGGGGTTCGGGCACGTTCGCGGGTGTCGACCTCATGGTCGCGCGCACGGGCTACACGGGTGAAGACGGCTTTGAGCTCTACGCGCCGGTCGAGCACGCGGCCGCGCTGTGGTCCGCTCTGACCGCCGCCGGCGAGCCGCTCGGGCTCGTGCCGTGCGGGCTCGCGGCACGCGACACTCTTCGACTTGAGGCGGGCATGCCGCTGTATGGGCACGAGCTCGGGCTCAGCATCCAACCGGTGCAAGCGGGCTTGGGCCGTGTGGTCGTCACCGACAAGCCGGCGTTCGTGGGCCGCGACGCGATTCTCGCGGGCCCGGCGCCCGACGCGCGTGTGCTCGTAGGCCTGAAAGCCGACGGCAAGCGCGCCGCTCGCGCCGAGTACCCGGTGTACTCGGGCGACACGCTCGTGGGCGAGATCACGTCGGGTGCCCTGTCACCGACGCTGGGGTATCCCATCGCGATGGCGTTCGTCGCCCCCGAGGTCTCGGCCCTCGGTACGGTTCTCGACCTCGACGTTCGCGGCACGCGCATTCCGGCGACGGTCGTGGCGTTGCCCTTCTACTCCCGTTCTTGATTCGCCCATCCACCCTGCACGACCGATCGAAAGGCCACCCTCATGAGCGCAGTTCCCGCCGACCTGCAGTACACCGCCGAGCACGAGTGGGTGCGCCTTGACGGCGACGTTGCCACCGTCGGAATCACGCAGTACGCCGCCGATGCGCTCGGTGACGTCGTCTACGTTGACCTGCCGAAGGTGGGCGCGGCACTCGCCGCGGGCTCGATCGTCGGCGAGGTCGAGTCGACCAAGTCGGTCGGTGAGCTGTATGCGCCGCTCGACGGTGAGGTCGTCGAAGCCAATGGCGCCGTCGTCGACGCGCCCGAGACGATCAACTCTGACCCCTACGGCGACGGCTGGCTCGTGAAGGTGCGCATCTCGAGCGCGCCGACGCTCTCGAGCGCGCCGACGCTCTTGAGCGCCGACGAATACCGCGCCCTCATCGGCGAAT
>JBJOPU010000133.1:0-4985 GCA_046050505.1 Actinomycetota bacterium | reverse complement strand
CGCACGCTCGTCTACAAGGGCATGGTCACGACCCTGCAACTTGAGCCGTTCTACCCCGACCTGAGCGACGAACGTTTCACCTCGAAGCTCGCTCTCGTGCACTCGCGTTACTCGACCAACACGTTCCCCTCGTGGCCGCTCGCGCAGCCGTTCCGCTCGATTGCGCACAACGGTGAGATCAACACTGTTCAGGGCAACCGCAACTGGATGCGCGCTCGCCAGTCGCAATTGCGCTCCGAGCTCTTCGGCGACTTGCGCGACGTCTTCCCGATCGTCACGCCTGGCGCGAGCGACTCGGCATCGTTCGACGAAGTGGTCGAGTTGCTCACCCTCGGCGGGCGTTCGCTTCCCCACGCGATCATGATGATGGTGCCGGAAGCGTGGGAGAACCAAACCGACATCGATCCGGCGCTCCGCGACTTCTACGAGTACCACGGCATGCTCATGGAGCCGTGGGACGGTCCAGCCGCCTTGGTCTTCACGGACGGTTCGTTGGTCGGGGCGACGCTTGACCGCAATGGGCTGCGCCCCGGTCGCTTCATCGTCACCGACGATGGGCTGATCGTTCTTGCCAGTGAGATCGGCGTGCTCGACATCGAGCCGAGCCGCATCGTTCGCAAGGGTCGCCTGCGCCCCGGAAAGATGTTCCTGGTCGACACGGTCGACGGTCGTCTCATCGAAGATGACGAGATCAAGTCACAGCTTGCGGGCCTGGAACCGTGGGGCGAGTGGCTCGAGGGCCAGCGCATCCACCTTAAAGATCTGCCCGAGCGTGAGCACATTGTCCACACGCCCGCGTCGATTGTGCGCCGGCAGCGCACCTTTGGGTACACCGAAGAAGAAGTGCGCATCCTGCTCGCTCCGATGGCAAAGGCCGGCGCCGAACCTCTGGGCGCCATGGGCTCAGACACGCCGATCGCAGTCCTGAGCGACCGTGCTCGCTTGCTCTTCGACTACTTCACGCAACAGTTCGCGCAAGTGACGAATCCGCCGCTCGACTCGATTCGCGAAGAAGTCGTGACGTCAATGAGCCTCGGACTCGGGCCCGAGCGCAACCTGCTGGAAGCTACTCCCCGGCACGCGCGGCAGGTCGTGCTCGACTTTCCGATCATCGACAACGACGAACTCGCGAAGATTCAGCACATTGACCCGCGTCCGGGCAGCTCGCTCACGACGACCATCAAGGGTCTGTATCGCGTTGACAAGGGCCCGAAGGCGCTCGAGAAGCGCATCGCCGCCATGTGTGATGAGGTTGACGAGGCCATCGCCGACGGTGCCGAGTTCATCGTCTTGAGCGACCGTGACTCGACGGCTGATCTCGCCCCTGTGCCCTCGCTGCTCATGCTGGCGGCCGTGCACCACCACCTGATTCGCACCGAAAAGCGCATGCAGGTGGGCCTCATCGTCGAGGCGGGTGACGTGCGAGAGGTGCATCACTGCGCCGTGTTGATCGGCTACGGAGCATCGGCGATCAACCCGTATCTCGCGATGGAGACCGTCGAGAACCTTGTTCGTTCGGGCATGATCACCGGCATCACGCCTGAGAAGGCGGTGCGCAACGTCATCAAGGCGCTGGGCAAGGGTGTTCTCAAGATCATGTCGAAGATGGGAATCTCGACCGTCGGTTCGTATGCGGGCGCGCAGGCGTTCGAAGCGGTGGGTCTCGACCAAGAGTTCGTCGACCGCTATTTCACCGGAACCTCGAGCGTGCTGGGCGGCGTCGGAATGGACACGATCGCGGCCGAGAACGCCGCCCGTCATGCCCTGGCGTATCCGGCTGGCGCTCTCGTCAACCCCCATGAGCGTTTGCAGACCGGTGGTGAATACCAGTGGCGCCGCGAAGGGCCGCCCCACCTCTTCAACCCCGAAACGGTGTTCCGCTTGCAGCACGCGACGCGAGCCAAGCGGTACGACATCTTCCGCGAGTACACCAAAGCGGTCGACGACCAGGCCGAAAACCTGATGACGCTGCGCGGGTTGTTCCGCTTCAAGACCGAGGGGCAAAAGCCCGTGCCGCTCGACGAGGTCGAGTCAGTCGAGTCGATCATCCGTCGATTCACGACCGGTGCCATGAGCATGGGCGCCATCAGTCCCGAAATGCACGAAACTCTCGCGATCGCCATGAACCGCATCGGTGGGCGCAGCAATACGGGTGAGGGTGGCGAGAGCCCCGAGCGATTGCTCGACCCCGAGAAGCGCAGTGCGATCAAGCAGGTGGCATCAGGCCGATTTGGGGTGACCAGCCTTTACCTGACCCACGCCGATGACATCCAGATCAAGATGGCTCAAGGCGCGAAGCCGGGAGAGGGCGGGCAACTCCCGGCCAACAAGGTCTACCCCTGGATCGCGCGGCTTCGGCATGGCACGGCGGGCGTCGGACTCATCTCGCCGCCGCCGCACCACGACATCTACTCAATCGAAGACCTCAAGCAGCTCATCTTTGACCTGAAGCGCGCCAACCCCTCCGCGCGTGTTCACGTCAAGCTCGTGAGTCAGTCGGGCATCGGTGCGGTCGCGGCCGGAGTTGCAAAGGCAAAGGCCGACGTTGTGCTCATTTCGGGTCACGATGGCGGAACGGGCGCAAGCCCGCTCAACTCGCTCAAGCACGCGGGAACTCCCTGGGAACTCGGGCTTGCCGAGGCGCAGCAAACCCTCATGCTCAACAACATGCGTGGCCGCGTGACCGTACAAGCCGATGGTCAGATGAAGACCGGGCGAGACGTGATAATCGCGGCGCTGTTGGGCGCTGAGGAATACGGCTTCGCGACGGCACCCATGGTCGTCTCAGGCTGCATTCTCATGCGCGTGTGCCACCTCGACACATGCCCGGTCGGAGTCGCAACGCAGAACCCTGAGTTGCGCAAGCGATTTACCGGTACGCCCGAGTTCGTCATCACGTTCATGGAATTCCTGGCCCAAGAAGTGCGCGAGTACCTTGCTGAGCTCGGGTTCCGCACGCTCGAAGAAGCCATCGGTCGCGCCGACTTGCTCGATGTTGACCGGGCCGTTCAGCACTGGAAGGCAGACGGTCTCGATCTGTCGCCGATTCTCGCGGGGCCGGTTTTTGCCGACGACGCTCCTCGAACGAAGTGCGAAGAGCAAGACCACGAACTCGACGAGCACTTTGACAACGAACTCATTCGATTGAGTGCCGACGCCTTGCAACATGGCGGACCGGTGCGAATCGACCTGCCCATTCGAAACACCGAGCGCGCCGTGGGCACAATGCTCGGCCACCACGTTACGAAGCTTCACGGCGAACAAGGCCTCGCTCCCGACACGATCGACGTGACGTTGACCGGATCGGCGGGCCAAAGCCTGGGCGCTTTCATGCCCCGCGGCATCACCCTGCGTTTGTACGGTGACAGCAACGACTACGTCGGCAAGGGGCTCTCGGGTGGCCGCGTTATCGTCCGACCGACCCGCGACGCGGTGTTCCACGCCGAGCGCAATGTGATTGCCGGCAACGTCATTGGCTATGGGGCGACGGGGGGCGAGCTGTTCATCCGCGGCATCGTGGGAGAGCGGTTCCTCGTTCGCAACTCCGGTGCGACTGCCGTCGTGGAGGGCGTCGGTGATCACGCCTTGGAGTACATGACCGGTGGTACGGCGATGATTATTGGCGCGACCGGCCGCAACCTCGGCGCAGGCATGTCGGGCGGCACCGCCTATGTTCTTGACCTCCGGCGTGAACGTGTCAACAGCGACGCTCTCGCATCGGGCGAGCTCGAGCTCTCTGCTCTCGATGGCGACGATCGCGTCATCGTTGCCGATCTCCTGCGGCGCCACCATGATGAGACGGAGTCGGCCGTCGCTGCTCGACTGATCGCTGACGGTGACGCGGGACTTGATCGATTCGTGAAGGTGCTGCCGCGTGACTACGCAGCGGTGCTCGCGACGCGACAGACTGCTCTTGACGAAGGCCTGGATCCCGACGGAGACGTTGTGTGGGGCCGCATCCTGGAGGTGACCGGTGGCTGACCCCCGTGGCTTCATCACGGTGCCCGAGCGCGAGCTTCCGCCGCGTCGGCCCGTACCCCTTCGCCTCATGGACTGGAAAGAGGTCTACGAGCAGGGTGACCCCGGCGTCCTCCGTCGCCAGGCCGGGCGTTGCATGGACTGCGGCATCCCGTTCTGCCACCAGGGCTGCCCGCTCGGAAACCTGATTCCCGAGTGGAATGACCTCACGTGGCGAGGCGAAGGTCGCCAGGCCATTGAACGCTTGCACGCGACGAACAACTTCCCCGAGTTCACGGGAAAGCTCTGCCCGGCGCCGTGTGAGTCGTCCTGCGTGCTGGCGATCAACCAACCTGCCGTGACGATCAAGCAGGTTGAAGCGTCGATCATCGAGAACGCGTGGAACAACGGCTGGGTTCAACCGCTGCCTCCTGAGCGTCTGACGGGCAAGACGGTCGCTGTCGTCGGGTCAGGCCCCGCGGGGCTCGCGGCTGCGCAACAGCTCACGCGAGTAGGTCACACCGTTGCGGTCTTCGAGAAAGACGACCGTATCGGCGGCCTGCTTCGCTACGGAATCCCCGACTTCAAGATGGAGAAGCGGCACTTGGATGCCCGCCTCACGCAAATGCAGGCCGAGGGTACTCGATTCCGCGCCGGTGTTGAGATCGGCGTCGACATCACCTGGGACGAGTTGCGCACGCGCTACGACGCTGTCGTGATTGCGACCGGGGCCCCCGAGCCACGCGACCTGGCCATTCCGGGCCGCGACGCCCTGGGCATCCACTACGCCATGGATTACCTCACGCAGTCAAACCGCGTGCAGGCGGGCGACTCGGTCAGCGGCCAGATCACGGCAGAGGGTAAGCACGTCGTCGTGCTCGGCGGTGGCGACACCGGGGCTGACTGCATCGGTACGGCTCACCGCCAAGGCGCGGTAAGTGTTACGAACCTTGCCATCGGCAAGCAGCCACCGAACGAGCGTCCTGAATCGCAGCCCTGGCCCGTGCAGCCGACTCTCTTTGAGGTGC
>JBJOPU010000132.1:0-4997 GCA_046050505.1 Actinomycetota bacterium | reverse complement strand
CGTTGTCGTACGTCTGCAGTTCACCCGTCTCGAGAATGACCTTGAGGTGCGCGTGACTGCCGTCGGGGCGGATGCACGCCTCGCGCACCGCGACGATCTGGTCAAACACGACGCCGTACTGGCCGCTGAGAAACGCGCCGCGGTCGATGACCATGTCGATCTCATCGGCGCCCGCGGCCACGGCATCACGCGTGTCGGCGAGCTTGATCGCGAGGCTCGCGCGCCCCGAGGGGAAGGCCGTGGCGACGGCGGCCACCTGGATACCCTCTGTGCCTCCGGCGGCGTGCCGGCTGCCCAGCGCTTCGACGGCGTGGCCCACCATGTCGCCGTAGACGCACACAGCCGCAACGCTCGGAGTGGTCGGGTCGCTCGCATCGGGCGTGATCGCCTTGGCAACGAGCGAGCGCACCTTGCCGGGCGTGTCGGCGCCCTCGAGCGTCGTCAGGTCGCACGTGCGAATGATCGTGTCGAGGGCCCACGCCTTCGAACTCGTCTTGATCGATCGTGTGCTGAGCCCCGCGGCGCGCTGCTCGAGGCCCACGGCGTCAACGCCCGTGAGTCCGTCGAGGTGCAGCCGCAGGGCCGTCTCGGTGAGGTCGCCGCCGAGCAAGCGCACGGCGCGATCCGCCGGCGCGAGGCCGACGGGTTGGGTGATGGTCATGAGGCGTCCTCTCGGGATGCTGTGGTGGCGGGTTCGAGATCGTGGTCGGCGTCCGTGTCGTCCAGCAGGGCGCGCGCGGTGTGCTCGTCAGTCACGAGCACCGAGCAGAGGCCGTGCGTCACGATGGCGCGAGCAACCGCGTGCTTGGGCTCACCGCCGATCACGAGGATGCTCGTGGCCGCGTTGCGCAGCTCTTCGAGGCCGAGGCCAAGGGTGCGGGCATCCAGTTCGGGGTCGGCGATCGTGCCGTCGGCAGTGATGTAGCGACCAATGACGTCGCCCACGGCACCGCGCTCGACGAGACGCGCAATGTCGGCGGCCGTGAGATAGCCACTGTCGACGTGCACCGAGCTCGTGTCGGCAACACCCGCGCTGTAGAGGTACGCACTGGCGCCCCGGGCCATGCCCAGTACGCCGCCGACGGTGCGGTCGCCCTCGATGGCTTTCTTGGTCTCAAGGCGCTCAAGAATGGCGGGGCTCGGCAGCAATGTCGCTTGCCCACCCGCCTTCTGAGCGATCATGACGGCCGTCGCCGCGGCAGTGCCAGGGCGCTTGCTGAGGCTCACGCCCCCATTGATCTGCACGACGTTGACGGCCGTCGACCAGCCCGAGGGCAGCGCTTCGGCGACCTGGTGCAAGGTTCGGCCCCAGCTCACGCCGAGCAAGCGCGGCACGGGGCGGTGGCTCACGAGGTAGTCGGCGGCGGCTTCACTCACGCGCGCTTGGAGCTCGGAGTCGTCGGCGGGAGCGGGAACAACGACGGCGTCTTTGAGACCAAAGCGGACGCTGAGGTCGCGTTCGAGGGCCAATCGGCGAGCGCGCGGGTGCACGATCTCAATGCGGATGATGCCGCGCTCGCGCGCTTGGGCGAGCAGTCGGCCCACTTTCCAGCGCGTCACGCGAAGAATGGCACCGATCTCGTCTTGCGTCTTGTTCTCTTCGTAGTAGAGCTCGGCGGCGCGCACGGCGAGCAGCTCGTTGGCTGCGGCGCTCTCAGCGGGGACCATGCGGGGCGCGTCCTTCCGTGAAGCGAGCGCGCGGCACATTGCCCGAGCTCGTTCCCTCAGGCTAGGCGGCACAGCACCAGCTCACCAACATATGTTGCACACTCTGCTCATATGAGCACAAACGTGCCGCGCGCGGCTCATGCGCGTGGGTACGCTGGGCAGTGCCGCTGTGCTGCGCCGCTGTGCGGCCGCCACCACTCCCCCGGAAGGACTCTGCGTGACCGACTACGCCCTCGCCGTCGACCTTGGCGGAACCAAAGTCGAAGCAGCTCTTGTCGACACGGCGGGCACCGTGCTCGCTGGCTCGCGCCACCGCCAACCGACCGGACCAACGTCGACGAGCGATCAGCTCGCAGCCGCCGTCACGACCGCGGTGACGGATGCTCTCGCCGCCCTCCCCGCCGGTGCCACTCTGCTCGGTGCCGGCATCGGCAGCGCGGGTCCGATCGCGGGTACCACGGGAGACGTCTCACCCCTCAACCTGCCCGCGTGGCGCAACTACCCTCTCGGCGACCTCGTCGCGCAGCACGTTCCTGGCCTGCCCGTCACCCTGCGCATGGACGGCATCTGCATCGCCGTAGCCGAGGTTTGGATGGGCGCGGCGCAAGGCGAAACCAACGTCATGGGCATGATCGTGTCGACGGGTGTCGGCGGCGGTCTGATTCTCGGCGGCCGCGTCATCGCGGGCCCGACGGGTAACGCCGGTCACATTGGCCACGTCGCCATCGCGGGGTTCGTTGACGTGTGCGCGTGCGGCGCGTCGGGATGCCTCGAGGCGATCGCCTCGGGCCCGCGCACGGTCGCCTGGGCGCGCGAGAACGGCTTCACGGGTGAGACGGGCGAAGACCTCTCGGCCGCGTCCGCCGCGGGCGATTCGGTCGCTCGTGCGGCGATCGAGCGCTCGGCGACCGCCGTGGGCCGCGCCATCTCGAGTGCAAGCGCGCTCGTCGATATCGATGTCGTCGCCATCGGCGGAGGCTTCAGCCACGTGAGCGACGACTACATCGACCTCGTCGGCGCCGCCGTGGCACACCACAGCGACTTTGGCTTCGTCACGAAGACGCGCGTCGTGGTGTCGGGGCTCAGCGGCGACGGACCGCTCATTGGCGCCGCGGCACTCGTGCACCGCGCCGACCTGATCGGCTAAGGCCGACGACTGATCCGCTAACGCGTGAGCTCGTCGTCGACCATGCCGCCGCGGGCAAGCAGCGGAACCGCGATGAGGTTGGCGAACGAGACCACGATCAGCACGATGATGGCCGCGCTCCAGCTTCCCGTGCTGTCGCGCAAAGCGCCGAGCACCAGGGGTGCGAACGCCGCGATGGCGTAGCCCACGGTTTGCACCGCGCCACTCACGGTGCTCGCCATGGCAGGCGTGCGGCTGCGCACGGCAAACAGCGCAAGGCACATGGGGAACGTGATGTAGCCAAGCCCGAGGCAGATCATCCACAAAAGGGTTGGCCCCTGCGGCGCGACCAGCAGCCCGGTGTAGGCGGTGGCGAACAAGGCCGTTGAGGCGACGAGCAAGGGGGTCGGCGTGCGCAAGCGTGCCGCGAGCACCGGCCCCACCGCCGCGAGCGGCAGTCCGAGAAAGCCCAGCAACGCGAGCAAGGCGCCCGCCTCGGCCTCGCCGACACCCGCGATCTCGCGCAACATGGGCGGCAAGAGCGCATAGCCGGCGTAGGCCAACACGCTCGATACCGTGAAGGGAATGCCGATGCCCCACAGGGTGGGTGACCGCACCAAGGCCGACGGCCTCGGGCGCGAGGCGAGCACGGGCAGGTCATCGGCCGCCCGACGAGCGCGGTGTGCGCGCACTTCGCGCACCGCCAGCGCGATCCACGGCAGTGCAGCCACGGCCACGAAGGCAGCCCAGATGGCGAGCGAGAACCGCCAATCGGCCAGCACGGCCACGGGAACGGCGACGAGCGGGGGCACCGCGGCGCCGATCGACATGATCATGGCGTACGCCGCCGTCATCGTTCCGATGCGCTGGGGCGTGAACTTCTTGACGGCAGCCGGAACCAAGACGTTGCCGAAACCCGCCCCGAGCAACAAAACGACCGTGCCCGCGAGCAGCATCGTGAAGTCGACGGCCGAGGCGCGAACGAGGTGACCCACGATCATCGCGAGCATCGCGAGCAGCAGCGTCGGCTCAAGCTGCAGCCGGCGAGCGAGGCGCGGCGCGAGCACGCCCGCGAGGGCGAACGCGATGGGCGGTGCCGTGCCGAGGGCACCGAGCGCGAGCGCGCTCAGGGGCATGTCGGCATCGATCCGACCCGCGAGCGGCGATAGCGCAGCCACCGGAAGGCGCATCGTCGCGGCGATGAGCACAATGGCGACGATGCCGAGCAGTAGCTCAGCTCGACGACCGGAGGGGGTGGCGGTCACCTCGTCATCCTAGGCTGACGGGTGTGAGTGACCTGGCCCGCTTCCTGCCCCTGAGCAACCGCGACCGCGGCGACCAGAGCGGCACGGTCGGCGCGTGGGCGCGGCCCGCGGCCGAACTGCTGCACGCGGTGGCCGGGGTGCTGGATGCTCAGCCCGCGCTCCTCCCCGCCGCATCCCTGCGACCCGAAGTCACGGTCGGCGCCGACGTGCGCGACCTGCTGACTCGACTCGGCTCACCCTGGTACGTGCGCTGGGCGCGAGCGTGGGGAACTCTGCCGACTCCGAGCGCGGGAGTCGCCGCACTGACCGAGGCGGAGCTGCCGAGCGCCGTGCGCGAGCGCGCCGTGGCGTGGGCGGCGCCGGGGGCTCGCGTAAGCATCCGGGATCTCGGGCTTGTTGTCGCGGTGGTGCTCGACCTGCAGGCGATGCACGGCGCGCCGGTGACGGTCGACCCGCTGTCGTGCGGGGCCGTGGCGCTCGACCTCGCTGTGCGATCGCGGCATCCGCAACGCAGCCTCGTGACGGCGCGCACGCTCGTCGCCAGCGATGCCGACTGGAGCGTCGGGCGCGGACCCGAGCTGCGGTCGACGGGCGCTGCGATCGTGCTCTTTCTTGCGGGCCGCGGAGGTGTGCCGCCGGAGGTGTCGCCCGACGCTGAGGGCCCCTCCGATCTAGGCTGAACGTCGACCGGGTAGACGACCCGGCACGACAGCGAAGAGGAATCTTTCATGGCACAGAACGACGGCTTCGACCTCGGCGACATCGGCGACGTGGTCGGCGACCTCATCAGCGGCAAGGGTTTTGACCTCGCCGCGCTGCAGCCCATCTGGGAGCAGGTGCAGCCGACGCTCAAGGGCCTCGACACCGACCAGATTCTCGACACCATCGGCTCGTGGGCGAAAGACCTCGACCTGCCGCTGCTCGAGAACCTGCCCGAC
>JBJOPU010000131.1:0-5018 GCA_046050505.1 Actinomycetota bacterium | reverse complement strand
CCGTATGCTCGACGCGTGGATGAACAGCGCAAAGCTCCCGAGCGGAAGAGCTCTGACGAGCGCCGCGACGAGATCGTGCGTGCGACTCTGCGCGTGGTCGCCGTCAAGGGTTTCGCGGGCGTCACGCTGCGCGAAGTCGCCACCGAGGTGGGTGTCGTGCACGGGCTCATTCGCCACTACTTCTCGACGCGTGACGACCTCGTCGCCGCCGCGTTTGACTTCGCCGTCACGAGCGAGCTCGCGAGTGACCGCGCAATGCTCGACGGGCTTGAGCCCGTCGCGGCGCTCGCCGGGTGGCTCGCCTCCACCCCCGAAGACCACTACCGCGTGTGGATCGACGCGTGGAGCGAAGCGGGCCGCACGCCCGCGCTTGCCGCTGCGCTCGACCGACACCATCGTGACTGCGAGCGCATCCTCACGACCATCATCGAACGGGTGGTGGATGCCGGGCTTGGCGCGAGCGCCAACCCCGCGGCCGACTCGCGCTTGCTCACCGCCGTCGCCGACGGCGTGGCCGTGCAGCACCACGGAATCGCGGCCATTGGTGTGGCCGAGGCCAACGACATCGTGTTCGGCGTGGCCGAGCGCCAGTTGGGGCTCGCGCCCGGCAGCTTGGCTCGCGCCAACCCCGTGCCCGCCCGCGGCCAGTGGGCCGAAGGTGCCGCCCTGCTCGCTCGATAGACTCAAGGGCAAGCCCTCACCACCTCTCGAAGGGACACCATGCCTGCCGTCGTCATCATCGGCGCCCAATGGGGCGATGAAGGAAAAGGCAAGGCCACCGACCTGCTCGCGGGCCGCATCGACTACGTCGTCAAGTTCAACGGCGGCAACAACGCGGGCCACACGGTCGTCGTCGGCGACGAGAAGTATGCGCTGCACTTGCTGCCGAGCGGCATTCTGACCGAGGGCGTCACGCCCATCATTGCCAATGGTGTCGTCGTCGACATCGAGGTGCTGTTCGGCGAACTCGACGCGCTGAGCGCTCGCGGCGTTGACGTCTCACGCCTGCTCATCAGTGCCAACGCGCATGTGATCACGCACTACCACCGCACGATCGACAAGGTCACCGAGCGCTTTCTCGGCAAGCGGCAAATTGGCACGACGGGCCGCGGCATCGGCCCCGCGTACGCCGACAAGATCAACCGCGTGGGCATCCGCATTCAAGATCTCTTCGACGAAAACATCTTGCGCCAGAAGGTCGAAGGCGCCCTCAACATCAAGAACCACTTGCTCGTCAAGGTTTACAACCGTCGCGCGATCGGCGCTGACGAGGTCGTCGACGAGTTGCTGAGCTATGCCGAGCGGTTGCGGCCCATGGTCGTCGACACCGCACTCGTGCTGCACCAAGCGCTCGAGCGCGGCGAGACCGTGCTCTTCGAGGGTGGTCAGGCAACGATGCTCGACGTCGATCACGGTACCTATCCCTTCGTCACATCGTCGAGTTCGACGGCGGGCGGCGCGGCCACGGGCTCGGGCATCGGCCCCAATCGCATCGATCGCGTCATCGGCATCGTCAAGGCCTACACGACACGCGTCGGCGCTGGTCCCTTCCCCACCGAGCTGTTCGACGAGTCGGGCGAGTTCTTGCGCAAGACGGGCTTCGAGTTCGGCACGACGACGGGCCGCCCGCGTCGCTGCGGCTGGTACGACGCGCCCATTGCGCGCTACACCGCGCGCATCAACGGCGTCACCGACTTCGTCATGACCAAGCTTGACGTGCTCACGGGGCTCGAGAGCATCCCGGTCTGCGTCGCCTACGACGTCGACGGTGTGCGCGTTGACGAGGTGCCCGTCTCGCAAAGCGACTTTCACCACGCCGTGCCGATCTACGAGAACTTTCCGGGCTGGTCAGAAGACATTTCGGTCGCCCGCACCTTCGACGATCTGCCGAAGAACGCGCAAGACTACGTGCTCGCGATCGAGGCCATGAGTGGCGCCCGCATCTCGGCGATCGGTGTCGGCCCCGCGCGTGAAGCGATCGTCGTGCGGCACGATTTGCTCGGCTGAGCGTGACTGCCCGCGACCTTCCGTACGTCGCCCTCGAGGGGCACGGTGTGCGGCTCGAGCCTTTTGAGCCCGCGCACCTGCCGGGCCTCACGGCCGCGCTCGGCCGCCCCGAGGTCTTCGCGGGTGGCTGGGGTGGTGGCCCCGCTGCTGCGCGCACGGGCGACGCGTTTGCCGAGTGGCTGCCGACCTACCTGCCGATCGACCGCGCCCACGTGTATGTCGTAACGGATGCTGCCCACACCGTCATCGGAACCTCCACGATTCTCGACCTCAACCCCGGTGCCGAGTCGGCCCACATCGGCTACACCGCCTACGCACCCGAGCACTGGGGATCATCCGTCAATCCCGCGTGCAAACTGTTGTTGCTCGGCCACCTTGTCGAGCACGGGTACGGCCGCATCAAACTGCAGGCCGACGTGCTCAACGAGCGGTCGCGTGCGGGCATCGTGAAGCTCGGCGGCAAGTTTGAAGGCATCGCGCGCCGCGATCAGCCGCGCGCTGATGGGTCATGGCGTGACACGGCCATCTACTCGATCGTGATCGACGAGTGGTCCACGGTGCGGGAAGGACTCCTGAAGCGCCTCAGCTGACACCGGGGTCGAGCGCTCGCCGCGATACGCTCAACCCATGGATGACGCCGCCATGGTCGAGCTCACGTCGCTGCGCCGCAGCATCGACAACATCGACGCCGCGCTGATTCACTTGCTCGCTGAGCGCTTCAAGAGCACGCAAGCGGTGGGCCGGCTGAAGGCAACGACCCACATGCCGCCGAGTGACCCCGAGCGCGAGCGCGTGCAGATCGAGCGATTGCGGGCCCTCGCGATCGAAGCGCAACTGGACCCCGCGTTTGCCGAGAAATGGTTCAACTTCATCGTCGCCGAGGTCATTCACCACCACGAGCAGATCGCCACAACGGGCACGATCGCCACCGATTCGGTCAGCACCGAGCAGTAGCGGGTTTCTGCCGTCGCGCCGACGGGCCGCTCGCCACGTCTGTGAGCGGCAGTAGTCTCGCCACGTGACCCACGACGCTCCTCCTGCCCCGCCCCGCTCGTCAGATACGTGGATCGCGGTGCAGTTCACGCTCGCGGGCGTGGTCTGGGGCGCGAGTTTTCTCTTCATTGCTTTGGCGCTCGAAGGGCTCTCGCCGGTGCAGGTGGCAACAGGTCGCACCCTCTTCGGCGCGATCACCCTCGGGGCGATCGCGCTCGTCACGCGCGATCGGTTGCCGCGATCGCGGCGCATGTGGGCGCACCTGGCGTTGCTCTCGGTGACCTTCGCGGTCATCCCGTATCAGCTCTTCGCGTGGGCGCAGCAGTACGTCTCGTCGGGGGTCGCGAGCATCTTCAACGCGACGACGCCCATCATGACGGCGCTCATCGCGGGGCTCGCGTTTCGCATCGAAAAGCTCACGCGCGAGCAAGTGGTGGGCATTGTCGTGGGCATCATCGGCGTCATCGTGATCGTCGGCCCGTGGCAGGGCATCGAGCCCGGAACGGGCGGCGTCGTTCCCTATATCGCGCTGCTCGGCGCGACCGCCTGCTATGGCTTCAGCCTCTCCTACATGCGCCGATTTCTGAGCAACACCGGCCTGAGCGCGATCATGATGTCGTTCGTCATGATCGGCCTTGCGGCGATGTGGATGCTGCTGCTGACGCCTCTCATCGGTGCCCAGCCCGTCACGCTCACGCCGACCGTGCTCATCGCCATCGTGCTGCTCGGAGCCCTCGGCACGGGCCTCGCCTACGCCTGGAACCAGAACGTCGTGCGCGCCTGGGGACCAACCCGCGCCGCGACGGTTACCTACATCTCGCCCCCCGTGGGCGTGTTCTTGGGCGTGCTGATTCTTGGTGAGGTGCTCGTCTGGAACGAGCCCGTCGGCGCCGTGCTCGTTATCCTCGGCGTGCTGCTGGCGCAGCGGCGGGTGCGGCTGTTTCGCCGGCCCCAGCCGACCGCGACACCAGACGGTGCGTGACTTCGAGAACGACGGATCCGATCGCGCTCGCGCCCACCGCGACGAGCACGAGTTCGATCGGTGGAGCACCGAGCTGCAAGAAGTCGGTAACGATCGGAATCGACAGCACGACGCCGAGCCCGAGGTAGGCCGCGACCACGACGATGCTTGTGATGAGCGTCAAGGGCCGCGACAGAATCACGAGCACCCAGAGGGCTGTGAGCGTAAGGGTGATGACCGCGGTCGTCTGCACGACCGGCGCCGCGTGCCCACCGAGGTAGGCATACGCGACGACCGAGATGAGCGTGCCGCCGACGATGAGGCCCGAGGGGATGCAGAAGCGCGCCGCCCGCCGCAGGAACCCCGGCCGGTAGCGCTGGATGTTCGGCAGCAGCGCGAGCACGAGCGCGGGCAGCCCGATCGTGAGCCCGTCGACGATCGACAGCTGCCGGGGCAGGAACGGGAACGGCCACAGCAGCGCGCCGAAGACGACCGCGAAGAGGATGGCGTAGGTCGTCTTCGACAGGAACAGTTTGGCGAGCCGCTCGACGTTCGCGATGACCTGCCGGCCCTCGGCGACGATGCGCGGCAGGCGGCTGAACTGGCCGTCGAGCAGCACGAGGCGCGCGACGGCGCGCGTCGCCGCGGCGCCCGAGCCCATCGCGATGCCGAGGTCGGCGTGCTTGAGCGCGAGCGCGTCGTTGACACCGTCGCCCGTCATCGCCACGGTGTGCCCGAGCCGCTGCAACGAGAGCACCATGGCTTTCTTCTGTTCGGGCGTGACGCGCCCGAACACGCGGTGCTCGGCCATGATCGCGTCGAGCTCAGCGTCGTCGGTCGGCAGGGTGCGCGCATCGAACCCAGGGCCATCGTGGTGGATGCCCGCCTCGCGCGCGACCGCCGCCACCGTGCGCGGGTCATCACCCGAGATCACGCACAGCTCGACCTCTTGCTCGCGGAAGTAGCTGAGCGTCTCATGCGCGTCGTCGCGCACCTTCTCGCGGAACGACACGAGGGCGACGGCGCGCAGGCCCGTGGGCAACTCGGGCTCGGGAGC
>JBJOPU010000130.1:0-5080 GCA_046050505.1 Actinomycetota bacterium | reverse complement strand
CGGCTGGCTACATCGCCGTCGTAGTGGGATGCTGCTCGCTCGCGAGCTGCTGCAGGCGCCGCGCGCGATTCGCGAGAAACAGCGGAAACGTGAACGCGATGGCCGTGAGGCCGGCAAACACGATGTGGGCCCACAGGTGCTTCATGCCCAGCCGCCGACCCTCGATGACGATGAACACGCTCGCCGCGACTGCCATGATGAGCAGGTCCATCGTGAGCGAGCCGACGGCCGGGCCACTGCCGAACCAGTCGCCAAAGAAATCGCGTTGCTCGATGATGGCGATGATGTTGTAAGTCCACGTGCCGATGAGTCCGGCGATCGCGAGAACGAGGAACACGATGGCGGGGGCGTTCCAGTGACGAGTCATGAGGCCATTGTGTCCCCGGTGGCTGCGCTTGACGCGCTCGAATCCCGCACGGCGTTTCGGGAGTGGAACGCGCGGTTGCCCGGGCAGCGTGCCGACCCGCGTCGGTTTGATCTGCTCGCGGCGGCGCTCGAGGTTGACCTCGAGCATCCGGCCCCCGCTCTTGGAGTTGTGGGGTCAAAGGGAAAGGGCACGACTGTCGCCTACGCTTCGGCACTGCTGGCCGAGACCGGGCTGTTGGTCGGCACCGTCTTCAGCCCGGGGCTCGTGAGCAATCGCGATCGCCTTCGCGTGAATGGAGCGGTTCTGGCGCTCGACGAGTATGCGGCGCTGCTGGAACGCGTCGACGCTGCGCTGCGCACACTGCCGGCACCCGATGCCGGATACATCGGCCCGAGTGGGTTCTTTCTCGCGGCCGGGCTTGCCCACTTCGCAGCCGTTGGCTGTCAGGCCCTCGTGCTCGAGGCGGGCATCGGGGGTCGCCGCGATGACCTGAGTCACGTCGCACTCACGGGCCTCGCGATGGCGCAGACCTTTCTCGAGCACACCGACCTGCTGGGTGACACCATCGCGGCGATCGCCGCCGACAAGTCGGGAGCCGCGCGGCCCGGAACCCGGTGGGTGAGCTATCTGGCGCAAAGCGATGAGGCTGAGGCGGTCATCCGTCACCACGCCGACGCGATCGGTGCTGACAGGATGCGCGTCGACGCTGCCGAGCGAGCGCCCTATGCGGGAATCGTCTCCGAAGGACTCGGCGGCATGAACGCGGCGCACGGAATGATCGCCGCGCGACGTCTCCTTGCCGAGGTCGGTCGGCCGGATGCCACGCCCGAGCACGTGCGTGCCGCGGCCGGCAAGGTGCACTACCCCGGGCGCCTCTCGCGCCACACACTCGACCAGACGACGGTCTTTGTCGATTCGGCGGTCAGCCGCGACGGCTTCGAGAACGCCCTCGCCCACGTCGAGCGCGTTACCGGCGCCTCCCCCGCCCTCACACTCGTCTCGGTGCCGCGCGAGAAAGACCTCGCGGGGTTTCGTGACGTCGCGGCGGGGTTGAGCGGGCGCGTCGTCTTCGTCGCACTCGAGCGCGTGCACTTGCACTATCCCGAACGCGACGAGTGGCCCGGCGAGTGGGCGACGGTTGATGAGCTGCCCGCGCTGTTACGTAGCGCTCCCACGGTGCTCGCCATCGGCACCGCGAGTTTTTCGGCCGAGGTGCTGCGGCACTGCGGCGTCGACACCGACCGCGTTTTCTAGAGGAGCATCATGACCACCCCTGCCCCCTTCGGCCTGCTGCTCGACGTTGACGGCCCCATCGCGAGCCCGATCGAACGTCGCATCACGATCGACTCGATTGTGAGCGACCTGCTCACGATGGCCGCGGCGGGCATCCCGATCGCGTTCATCACCGGTCGTAGTGATGACTTCATGCGCGAGCACGTCGTCGCGCCCCTCGTGGCCGGGGGGCTGGATGCTCACAGTCACGTCTTCGGCGTCTTCGAGAAGGGCGGCGCATGGGCGCCCGTGACCCCGCAGGGGCTCGGCGAGCTCGAGATCGACGCGCAGGTTGCTGTGCCGGAGGCCCTGCGCGTCGCTGTCGAGTCACTCGCGCGCGAGCACTACGCCGACACGATGTTCGTCGACGAGGGCAAGCACGTCATGATCTCGCTCGAGCAGCACATTGAGGTGCCCTCCCCTGTGTTCGCCGAGGCGCAGCGGCGCTGCGTCGATGAGATCGCGCGCATCATGACCGAACTCGCCGTGGGCCCGGCGTTTCGCATCGATCCCACGATCATTTCGATTGACGTCGAAGCGGTGCTGCTCGACAAAGACCTCGGGGCCCACCGCGCTCTCGACTGGTTTGCGGCGCGCGGTGTCTCGGCCGAGCGCTGGTGGTCGATGGGCGACTCGCGCTCGGACTACTTGATGGCCGACGCGGTGCATGCGCGGGGCATCCCCGTGGCGCACGTCGATGTGCGGCCCGGAGACGGCATGCTCGAGCGCCCCTACGACGTCGTGGTCGAGGGCGACCTGATTCACGATGCCGCGGGCGCGGCGTTTTTGCGGCGCCGGGTTGCCGAGCTCGCCTGACGGGCCTGCCGCTCTCAGCGAGCGCGACCGCCTCTGGGCGAAACAAGTGGTCTCGTCACGCTTCAACGGACGCGGAACATCGTGATGCAGATTCGCGATCTTCCGCATCCGCTGAAGTCTGCTCGAGGAATGTGCGACACGCCGAGTGAATGTCGGTGCAGGTTGCCATATTCGAACGTATGTTCGATCATGGAGAGATGCCCGCCTTCGCGCTCTCTGCCTCCGTCGACCCTCGTGTTGACTCCCGCAGCGCTCGCATCGAGGCGCTTGACACCGTGCAGGCGCTCCAGGCCCGCATCGACGCGCTGCAGCGCACGCGGCTCGACTCGCGGCTCATGCCCACGCATGAGGCGCTCGCCGACCTGTTGCCCGACGGCGGGCTCCGTGAGGGCGCGACCTACGCACTGAGCCCCTCGAGCGCCCTCGTCATGGCGCTGCTCGCTGGCCCCTCGCAGGCGGGGTCGTGGTGCGGCGTTATCGGCATGCCCGAGTTTGGCGTCGAGGCCGCCGCGGCCATGGGCATCGACCTTGACCGGCTCGTGCTGGTTCCGCACCCGGGCGATGCGTGGCTGACGGTGACGGCTGCGATTGCGGATGCGCTCGGCATCGTCGTCGTGCGGCCCGGGCGAGCGGCGAGCGATGGCGCCATCTCCAAACTCGCCGGGCGGCTGCGCGAACGCGGCTCGACCCTGCTCGTGCTCGGGCCGTGGCCCCAGGCCGAAGCCATGATCAGCCTGACCGAGAGCCACTGGTCGGGCCTCGGCGACGGCCACGGCTATTTGAGCGAGCGCGAGGTGACGATCACCGTGAGTTCGAAGCGCGGCGGCCGGCCCCGCAGCGGGCGGGTGATGATGCCCGATGCCGAGTTGGGCATCCGTCGTCTCGATCGCGGCGTAGCGGCCGACCGGGCGCGCGAGCGGTGGCACGATGCCCCTGCCGCTGCGTCGCCCAACGACGTGGCGAGGCGGGTCGGCTGATGCAGCGCACGCTCGTGCTGTGGGTGCCCGACTGGCCCGTCATCGCGGCCGTGCGTGAAGGGCTCGCGGTCGCGGGCGCGCCCATCGCCGTCATGGCGGCAAACAGGGTGATGGCGTGCTCCTCCGCGGCCCGTGCCGAGGGTGTGCGAGCGGGTCAGCGGCGGCGGGAGGCGCAGTCACTGTGCACCTCGCTCGTTGTCGTGCCGTTCGATGAGGGCCGCGACCACCGGCTGTTCGCGCCGATCATCGACATCGTCGAAGGGCTTGTGGCGGGCGTGCAGGTCGTGCGGCCCGGGCTGCTGGCGCTCGCGGCGCGCGGGCCCGCGCGGTACTACGGGGGCGAGAAAGCCGCCGCGCTCGCCCTGCGCGGGGCGGTGCGCGCCGACGATGTGGTCGACACGCGCATCGGTATCGCCGACGGGCCGTTTGCGGCCGAACTCGCAGCACGCACGGTGGCTCCTGAGCAGTCGGTGCAGATTGTGGCGAGCGGAGCATCCGGCCCCTTTCTCGCCCCGTTCTCGGTGACGACGCTTGGCGACCCCGACCTCGCGACGCTGCTCGGGCGGCTCGGCGTGCGCACGCTCGGCGACTTCGCCGCGCTGCCCGCCGAGGCCGTGCGCGACCGCTTCGGTGCTGCCGGCGCCCACCGGCACGCGCTCGCGGGCGCTGCCGATGCCACTCCGCTCCTGCCGCGCACTCCCCCGCCCGACCTCGAACGCGTTCTCGAGCTCGAGCCACCGCTCGACCGCGTCGACCAGCTCGCCTTTGCCGTGCGGCAACTCGCCGATGAGCTCGTCGAGGCCCTCACGAGTCGGCTGCTCGTGGCGACGGCCATTCGCATCGGGTTTCGCGATGAGCACGGCACCGAGACCGAGCGGGCGTGGCTGCACCCGCGCTCGTTTCGCGCGAGCGAGATCGTCGACCGCGTGCGCTGGCAGCTCAGCGGCGAGACGCGCACGGCGGGCGCCCGCGCCGATGCCGATCGTGGGCCGGGGCTGCGTTCGGCCATCACGCGCGTGCGCATCGTGCCCGAGAACGTCGACGATCTTGCCCACCACGAGCCCGGGCTCTGGGGTGGCCCCCCTGATGAGCGTGTGCACCATGCCCTCTCGCGCGTGCAGAGCCTGCTCGGCCACGACGCCGTGCTCACTGCTCACCGCTCGGGCGGCCGCACGCTTGCCGAGCGCTCGGTGCTCGTGCCGTGGGGTGACCGCGCTGTCATCACCCGCCCCGTTGAACGACCCTGGCCCGGTGCCTTGCCGCAGCCCGCGCCCGCGACCGTATTCCCGTCACGGCATGCAGTGACGGTCGTCGATGCGCAGGGTGCCGCCGTCGGCATTGATGACCGGATGCGGCTCTCCGCGGCCCCCGCCGGGTTTGCTCCCGCCGCGGGCGGAACCACCCGGCCCGTGACCTCGTGGGCGGGGCCGTGGCCGCTCGATGAGCAGTGGTGGAGCATCCGTCGGCGGCGACTGCACCGACTGCAAGTGGTCGACGCGGCGGGCGTGGCGTGGTTGCTCGTGCTCGAGGGCTCCAGTTGGTGGGCCGAGGCGCGCTATGACTGACGAGCGATCAGGGAGCGTAGTGATAGCGGCACTGCGCGATGCGGATTTCGTCGCCCATGAGCTTGTAGATCAGGCGATGTTCA
>JBJOPU010000129.1:0-5084 GCA_046050505.1 Actinomycetota bacterium | reverse complement strand
GATCGGGTTGTTCGCCAGATTGCGAGTGTGACCACGACGATTCTGAAACTGAAAGGAGGTGAACAACTCATGCCAGAAGAAATGCTTGATGGCTTCGACCACACCGTCTACCAAGACGAGGTCGAAGAGCGGTGGGGCGCCGATGCCTACGCGAAGGGCGACCGCTGGTGGCGCGAACTCGGAGCCGACGGCCAGACCGCCTTCACGGCCGAGGCCGCCGCGATCGAGGCGGGGCTTCGGGATGCTCGCGAATCCGGCACGCCCGTCTCAGACCCCGCGGTGCAGGGTCTCATCGCCCGGCACCACGCCTGGGTGACCCAGGGTTGGGGCGGCACGGCGCCGAGCGCGGACGCGTACCGCGGCCTCGGCGACATGTACGTCGCCGACCCGCGCTTCGCGCAGGCCTACGGTGGCGTCGACGGCGCCGAGTATGTGCGCGACGCGATCGGGGTTTACGCCGACGCCGAGCTCGCCTGACCGGGCGCGGCGCCGGACTCTTCTGGCGCGGCGCCGGACTCTTCTGGCGCGATACCGGTCGCCTCGGTTTCCGGGGCCGTCAGCCCTGACGGTTCCGGAACCCGCAGGCGCGGCAGCGTGTATCCCACCATGGGCCCGATGAGCAGCGCGAACGCGACCGTGCCGAAGCCCACGGTGCCGCCGAGCAGCCAGCCGATCGTCAACACGGTTACTTCGACGACCGTGCGCACCTTCCAGATCTTCCAGCCGAAGCGCGCGTGGGCGCCCGTCATCAGGCCGTCGCGCGGGCCCGGCCCGAAGCGCGCGCCGATGTAGAGGCCCGTCGCAACCGCGAGCAGCGCGAGGCCCGCGGCGAACATCAGCCACTGCGCCCAGAGCTGATCGGGCGTCGTGACCACGAGCATCGTGAGGTCGATCACGGGCCCGATGAGCAACACGTTGAGCACGGTGCCGATGCCGGGCTTCTGGCGAATCGGAATCCAGAGCAGCAGCACACCGGCGCCGATGAGCACGACGATGACGCCGATCGAGAGGCCCGTCTGCACTTCGAGGCCCTGCGCGAAGACCGTCCACGGGTCGAGTCCGACGTCGGCCTGAATGAGCAGAGCGACCGCGATGCCGTAGAAGAACAGGCCGAGTAAGAGCTGGCCCCAGCGGCGAATGGTGATGCGGGTCGGCGACATGGGTTCATCATCCCGAGCAAATTGGACTGTCGGCAAGAGGCCAATCTTGCTACCGTGGCCGCATGGTCAGCCTCTCTGCGCGATCTCTGGCACTCCAATTGGGTGATTGGCGCCCCGGCGGCACGACTCCGATCTACGAAGCGCTCGCCGATCGCATCCGGCTGCTCGTGCTCGACGGCCGCATCTCGCTCGGCACGCGGCTGCCCGCCGAACGCTTGCTCGCCGAACACGAGTCGCTCAGCCGCACGACCGTCGCCAATGCCTACGCGCGCTTGCGCGACCTCGGCTACGCCCAGAGCGTGCGCGGCTCGGGAACCGTCGCACGCCTGCCGCGCGACTTCGCCGACGGCGTTCCTTCGATTGGGGAGTCGGCCGGACCGGGCATGCTCGACCTCTCGAAAGCCACCTTGCCGGCGATCCCGATCGTGGCGCAGGCGGCGCGCGAGGCCGCCGAACTGCTGCCCGCCCACTTGCACGAGAGCGGGTTTGACCCCGTGGGCCTGCGCGTGCTGCGCCAGGCGCTCGCCGACCGCTACTCCGCGCGCGGGCTGCCCACGAGTGCCGACGAGATCATGATCACGCTCGGCGCCCAGCACGCCATTGCTCTCGTGGCCCGCACGATTCTCGCGCGCGGCGACCGCGCTCTCGTCGAAGCGCCGAGCTACCCGCACGCCGTCGAAGCCCTGCAGCTCGCGGGCGCGCGGCTCGTCACGGTGCCCGTCACGACCGACGAGGGCTGGAGCGACGACGCCCTCGAGCAAGTGATCCCGCGCACGGCACCCGCGCTCGCCTACCTCATGCCCGACTTTCACAACCCGACCGGACGCACGATGCCCGCCGAGCAGCGCGCCCGACTGCACCGCCTCGCGGCCACGCACGGCACCGTGCTGCTCGTCGACGAAACGATGGCCGAGCTCGGCTTCGCCCGCGACGACACCGCGCTGCCCTTTGCCGCGGGCGCGGCCGAGCACGGGGCCACGGTCGTGTCGGTCGGCTCGGTCGGCAAGAGCATTTGGGGCGGCGTTCGCCTCGGTTGGATTCGCGCCGACCGCGACCTCATCACCCGCCTCTCGCTCGCGCGCCTCACGGGTGACCTCGGGTCGCCCGTGCTCGAGCAACTCGTGCTGCTGCGCTTGCTCGAGAGTTATGACCGGGTGCTGGATGCCCGCCGCGAGCAACTGCGTGCCGGCCACGCCCTCATGGCCGCCGAGCTGCAGCAGCGCTTCCCGACGTGGTCGGTACCCGAGGTCGATGGCGGCCTGAGCCTCTGGGTGAACCTCGGAGCCCCGGTCAGCTCACAGCTCGCGCTCGCCGCTCGCGCCGAAGGATTACTCGTCGGCGCCGGCCCGCGCTTCGGCCTCGACGGAGCCTTCGAGCGTTTCCTCCGCCTGCCGTTCTGTCACCCGGCCGAGGTGACGATCCCGGCCCTCGACCTGTTGCAGCGCGCGTGGGCGCGGGTGAGCAGCCGCGAGCCGATTGCGGGCTCTGACGAGGTGCTTGCCGCGGTCGTGTAGCGTGAGCGGGCATCCTGACCGATCGGTCTAATTCCGGGTGCGCCATCACCCCTTGCTGTGTAAACACTCAGCGAATGCTGGGATGCTGACCCGCGCATCGTCGCGCATCGACCCTGCCATCACTGCCACCTCGGGCATCACAGCCCGCCGTTCGACCGGAGTTACAACGTGCACCTTCTCTCGGTGTTCAGCCTGCGCAACCGTGCGCTCATCGCATTGGTCACGATCGTCGTGGGCCTCTTTGGTGGAATCGCGCTGACGACGCTCAAGCAAGAGCTGATTCCGTCGATCACGGCCTCGCGCATCGTGATCGTGACGCAGTACCCCGGTGCCGCCCCCGAGATCGTCGAGCAAGACGTGTCGACGCCCATCGAGACGGCCATTCAGGGTGTGAGCGGGCTCGACACCTCGAGCGCAACCTCGAGCACGGGCTTCTCGGTCGTCTCGGCGAGCTTCGACTTCGGCACCGACATCGTGCGGGCCGAGCAGCGGGTGCAGCTTGCCGTCAACCGCGCCCAGCTTCCCGACGATGTCGAGCCGCAGGTGGTCGTGGGCTCGATCGACGACCTTCCGGTGCTGCAGATAGCCGTCACGAGTGACCTGACGGCCGCCGAACTCGACACGGCGCTGCAGAACCAAGCCGTGCCCGATCTCAACGACCTCATCGGTGTGCGCGAAGTCTCGGTGCAGGGTGCGGTCGGCCAGCGCGTGACGATCACGCCGGATGCTGACGAACTGTTCCGCCTCGGCCTGAGCAACGCCGACATCACCGATGCGCTCGACGCCTATGGCGTGCTGTTGCCCGCCGGCTCGATCACCGAAGACGGCCGCACGCTCGTCGTGCTCTCGGGTGTGCGCATCCAGTCCATTGACGAACTCGCAGCCTTGCCGCTGATCGGAGCCGAGAGCTCTGACCTCACCACGCTCGGCGATGTCGCTGACGTTGCGGTGGTTGACGACCCGATTACGAGCTACAGCCGTGTCAACGGTGAATCCGCGCTCACGCTCGGCGTCACCAAGACCCCCGCCGGTAACACCGTCGAGGTGTCGCGCGCGGTTCAAGACGCCCTTCCGGCGATCGCCGCCGCGATCGGCTCCAACACCGAGTTCACGATCGTCTTCGACCAGGCGCCCTTCATCGAAAAGTCGATCGAGTCACTCGCCGTCGAGGGCGTGCTGGGTCTCGCCTTCGCGGTCATCGTCATTCTCGTGTTCTTGCTGTCGATTCGCTCGACTCTCGTGACGGCAATCTCGATTCCGACCTCGGTGCTCCTGACCTTCATCGGCATGCAGGTCTCGGGTTACTCGCTCAACATCATTACCCTCGGTGCGCTCACGATCTCGATCGGCCGCGTCGTTGACGACTCGATCGTCGTGGTCGAGAACATCAAGCGCCACTTGGGCCTGGGTGAAGACAAGAAGACCGCCATTCTCACGGGCGTGAAAGAGGTGGCCACGGCCATCACGGCTTCGACCGTCACGACGATCGCGGTGTTCTTGCCGCTCGCTCTCGTCGGCGGCGTTACGGGTGAACTCTTCCGGCCCTTCGCGCTCACGACGACGATCGCTCTCGCCGCATCGCTCTTCGTCTCGCTCACGATCGTGCCGGTGCTTGCCTACTGGTTCTTGCGCGCGCCCAAGTCGGTCACGGCTGCCGCTGCGCACGACGCCTCGGCCGCGACCGGACCGATCTCGCTCGACGAAGAGTCGGCCCGCCCGACGCTCCTGCAGCGCAGCTACCTGCCGATCATTCACTGGACCCTGAAGTTTCCGGCCATCACGCTCATCTTGGCCGTGCTTGTTCTCGTCGGAACCGGATTCCTCGCGCGGGGCCTGCCGACCACCTTTATCGGCAACTCGGGCCAGAACACTCTCACCGTCACACAGTCGCTCGAGAACGGCGCGAGCCTCGAAGCCCTCGACGAGGCGGCGACCGAGGTCGAGAATGTGCTCCTCGACATCGACGGCATCGAGACCGTGCAGGCGTCGATCGGCTCGGGCCAGGGTTCACTGCGCGCGATCTTCGGTGGTGGCAGCGATGTGAGCTTCTCAATCACGACCGACTCGTCATTCGACCAGACCGAGCTTCAGGCCACGGTTCGGGATGCCCTCGCCGAGATCACCGACGCCGGCGAGATCAGCCTGCAGGCAGCCGGGGGTGCTGGCGGCTTCGGCTCGGCCGGCATCGAGGTCAACATCACGGCCGCCAACAGCGCCGACCTCGAGGCCGCGACGGAAGACGTGCTCGCTGCCGTTCGCGAGTTGGACGTCACGGCGGAAGCCGCGAGCAACCTCTCCGAAACCCAGCCCTACCTCGCCATTCAGGTCGACCGCGAGCGCGCGGCCGAGTTGGGCTTGAGCGAGGTTGCGGTCGGCGGCATCGTCACGGCGGCCATGTTCCCGGCTTCGG
>JBJOPU010000128.1:0-5109 GCA_046050505.1 Actinomycetota bacterium | reverse complement strand
CGCGGTGGGCATGCTCGCGAGCGAAGAGCTCGAGCGGCTCGACCTCGACGCCGAAGAGTTGCTCGAGGCCGTGGCGACGGGCGAGGCACCGCTGCCGCTGCCCGCGGTGTACTCGTCTCGAGCATCGACACTCGCCACCGAACTGCGCTTGCACCTCATCGAGGGGCGGCGCGAGACCTGGTTGTTCCACGCCGTCACCGAGTCGGAACACCTCGGTCGTCGCGTCACCGTGAGTGACCCCGGAACGCTCGCGGGTTTGCTCGACGACGTTCAGCGCGACTCGTTGCTTGCCGCGCTGTGGCTGCTTGCGGCGGATCCATCGGGCGCGTCGCCCACGCGAACGGTAACGGTTGCGCTCGGCCCGCTTGATCCGAACCGCACCGCCATGGGTGGCCGGCTCGTCGTTCCCTTGCGCATCGAGGTCTCCGGCTTGAAACGCAATCGTGTTGACCCCGGTGTGTGGGAGGCCCTCGACCGAGTCGGGCGCTACAGTGACAGCACGGCGACCAACTCGGTTGTCATCGAGGTCGATTGCACGGTCGAAAACCCCGTCGACGCCGGTCGCGTTCAATAATTAGACCCGAGAGAGCAGGAGTGACCGCGATGCCGCACACGTCACCCATTCGACTGGCACTCGTCGACGACCACCGCATGTTGCTCGGTGCGCTCACCGAGTGGATTCGCCAGGCTGCCGACGACATTGAAATGGTCGCCGCGGTTGCGACCTGGCCCGACCTGCTCTCGCACCCCGCATTTCCGGTCGACGTCGTCTTGCTCGACCTTGACCTCAAAGACAACATCCCCGTGTCGCTCAAGATTCAAACGCTCAAGTCAATGACGGTTCCCGTGGTGCTTATGAGCACCTACAGTGAGCCCAACGTCGTGCGCGAGGCTCTCAATGCCGGCGCGCTCGGTTACCTCGTCAAGAGCGAAGACGCCGGCATGATCGTCGAGGCCATTCGCGCCGCCAAGAACGGCGAGTCATTTATCTCGGCTGAGCTCGACCTCGCCCTCAATGCCGCGGATGTCGGAGGCTCGCCCCGACTGAGCGCGCAAGAGCGTCGCGTCATGGCCCTCTACGGAGCGGGCGAACCCGTGAAGACCGTGGCCTACCAACTCGGCATCTCAGAAGAGACCGCGAAGAGCTACCTCAAGCGCATCCGCGAGAAGTACCGCATTGCGGGCATTGACGTGGGCACGAAGGTCGCCTTGCGCAAGCAAGCGCTGACCGACGGCATTCTCGTGGATGCTCCCGGCGGCGGCAGCGGACTCTAAAGTCTTTCGGCTCGACTACGCGACCCGCGCCGCCCGGTGCTCGAGCGCCACACTCACGACGGCAAGCACCGTGCCGCCGACGGCGAGCAACAGTCCTACCCACGCGGGCGTCAGGTAGCCCCAGCCTGCGGCCACCACGAGTCCACCCAGAAACGCGCCGAGAGCGTTGCCGACGTTGAGGGCCGCGTGGTTGAGAGCCGCAGCGAGCGTTTGTGACTTGCCCGCCACATCCATCAAGCGCGTTTGCACAACGGGCGAAATGATCGACGCTGTAAAGCCCACCAAGAACGTGCCCGCGACGAGGCCGACCGGGTTTGTGCCCGTGAGCCCGAGCAGTGACAGCGCACTCATCAAGCCCGCGAAGCCAATGAACATCGCGCGCACGGTGCCCGCATCGGCGAGGCGTCCGCCGATGATGTTGCCTACCGTCATGCCGACGCCGGTGCTCGCGAGCACCCAGGGCACCGCACCACCGGGCATGCCCGCCGAGTCGATGACCATGGGCGCGATGTAGCTATACACAGCGAAGAAGCCGCCGAACCCGATGGCCCCGACAGCGACCGCAACCCACACCTGCAGGCTGCCGAATGCCGCGAGCTCAGTGCGTACCGTCGAGTTGGCGTCGCCGGGTTGCCACGGCACGAGGATGCGCACGGCAACAAAGGTGACGGCAAACAGGGCGGCGACGAGCAGGTACGCGGCGCGCCAGCCCGAGGATTGCCCCACTGCGGTGATGATCGGCACACCGATGACGGTCGCGACGGTGAGGCCGCTCAGTACGAGCGCGACTCCCTGCCCGCGCTTGCCCGGGCCCATGAGGCTCGCCGCGACGAGAGCGGCAACGCCGAAATACGCACCGTGGGGAAGCCCGGAGATGAACCGAGCCGCGATGACGAGCTCGAACGTGGGCAGGGTGGCCGAGGCGACCGTGCCGATCGTAAAGGCCGCCGCGAGCCACAACAGCAAACGTCGGCGCGGCATGCGACCGGCGAACGCGGCGATCGTCGGAGCGCCGACCACCACGCCGAGCGCATATGCCGTGATGACCCAGCCCGATTGTCCGATGGCCTCTTCAGAGTTCGCGGCGTATAGCCCTGGCAGCAGATCGCGCGCGATCTCGGGCAGCAACCCCATCGCGACGAACTCAGTCGAGCCGATTCCGAAGCCGCCGAGGGCCAGAGCGAGCAACGCCGCATACACGCGGCCCCGACTCATCGGGCGGCGCTCAGCGCCTCCGTGCGCCCGGCGGTGGGCGTCATCGTGCTCGCGTTGCTGGCGTGCGTAGGCGGCAGCCGTCGCCTCATCGATGATGGGAACACTCGCGGTCGAGACGCTCACGCGCTCTCCCCCCGGCCGGCCTCAAGGGCGGCCTCGAGCCGCTGAACTTTGCCATCGAGTTCGCCCGTGTGACCGGGTCGGTAGTCGGCCTTGAGCACGAGCGACACGCGCGTGCCGTGTTCGGCCACGGCGAGGGTGGCGCGCTTGACGACATCCATCACCTCGTCCCACTCCCCCTCGATCTCGGTGAACATCGACGACGTGCGGTTGGGCAGGCCCGACTCGCGCACGACGCGCACGGCGGCAGCCACCGCGTCGTGCACCGAGTCCGTCGACGAACCGCCCGAGGGTGCCACCGAGAATGCAACGATCATGAGGATGCTCCTTCAGAGGCTGGCAACGCTGCGGCCGGCTCGAGCTCACGCGGTCGGCGGCACAGCGCGACGAGCTGCCACACCGCCCAGCCGAGCAGCGCGACGTAGAGCAGGTTACGCGCCGACAGCACCGTGAGCATGAGTGGATCGAGCGAGAGCAGCGACGCATAGAGCACGGGATACACGACTTGCGTGAGCGCTGCGGTGACCAGCGCGAGCACGGCGGGCACGCGGAACGAGATGCCGCCCCAGCGCTGCCAGGCGAGGCCCAGCACGATCGGCACGGCGATCCACGTGGCGAACTGCGGCGAACCCACCTTGTTGACGGTGATGAGCGCCATGACCATCGCGAGGCTCAGTGCCGGAAACAGATCGACCTCGTCAACGCCGCGCCGCATCGCCACGAGGCCGAGCGACACAATCACGAGCACCACAAGGGCGAGCACGGGCGTCATGAGGCTGGCCGCGAGCTGTGAACCCTCGCCAAAAACCTGCCAGGTGAGGATCCCCTGGTCGTAGTACACGCGAGACGACCACTCGCCCGCGGCGGCGGCCCACAGCCACACGGTCGAGACGAGTGACTCCACTTGCAAGCCGCGGCCGGTCTGCTCGGTAATGGGGGTCAACAGGGCCGAGGCGCCGCCGAGCGCGAGCCCTGCGGCCACGACGAGCATCGTCACGGTCACGGCCGAGAGCATCACTGCGCCCCGGTCGCGCAGGGCAATAAGCGCGGCGAGCAACAGGCCGGCGGGCCAGACCTTAATCCAGGCGCCGACCGCGAGCAGGGCGCCACCCCACTTCGGGTGATCGGCGATGAGCATGACGGCGACCATCGCAACGGGCACCGTGATGGCGTCAATGCGGCCGAGCGCGATGGGGCCGACAAGCACGAGGAAGAGCATCCACCACCAGGCGACGGCGGCCCGACGAGCGCGCTCTTCAACGCCGATGATCGAGATGAGGGCGACGGCATTGAGGGCCATGACGATCGTGAGCCACGTCGTGCCGTAGAGGGCGGGGCCAAAGACGTACGCCGCGAGCATGGGCACGAGAGCGAGCAGCGGGTACACCCACGAGGTGTCGATGCCGACCCACTGGTCAGCGAGCACCCCGCGCTCGATCCAGAACAGATAGACGTAGGTCACGTCACCCATCGGTAGGCCCGGGCCGTAGAGATTCAGGTAGCCCAGCCACAAGTGCACGGCCGCGAACGCGAGCCAGAGACTCACCGCGCTGCCGGCCGCCGTGATTGTCATGCGCCGAACCCGCGCGAGGCGGTCGGCGAACAGCGGCATGACATCGAGCGTACTGCGACGGATGCTCGCGCTCAGTCGCCCCGCCCCCGCAGCAGAGCGGCAATCGTCGCGGGCACCGCGGCACACACGTCGAGAACGGTGACGGGTCCTCCGGCCGAGGCGCGTTGGGCAGCGAGCCCATGCACGGCGGCCGCGGCGGCGCCGAGGCGAGCGAGGTGGGCGGGATCCAGCGTGCCCACGGCCGCGTGCGTGGCAACCAGGGCGCCGAGAATGCCGGCGAGGGCATCCCCCGCTCCCGCGGTCGCCAGCCACGGCGTGGCCGAGCGTGCGACGAGCATCGGCCCGCCCGGCGCGACGACGTGCGTGGCGTATCCCTTGAGCAACACGGCCACGCCCAGCTGATCGGCGGCGTTACGCGCGGCGCGTTCTGGGTCGGCGAGCACGGCCTCGAGGTCGCCGCCCGTCAGCCGCGCGAGCTCGCGCGCGTGCGGCGTGATGATGACGGGCCCGCGCGCCGAGCCCACGGCGTCGAGGGCTCCCGCGTCGACGACGAGCGGCTCACCGCTCGCCAGGGCCGCGCGCAGGCGCTCCGCGGCCTCGGCGTCGGGGCCGTCGTCGACGCCGGCCGCGCCTGCATCCATGCCTGATCCGAGAACCCAGGCCTGCACGCGACCGGGGGCGGTCACCGCCTCGGGACGACGCTGCAGTACGAGGTCAGCGGCCCGTTCGGGGCCGAGGTAGCGCACCATGCCGAGGCCCGTGCGCAGCGCCGCCTCAACGCCCAGCACGGCAGCGCCCGGGTAACGCGTCGAGCCCGTGACCATACCGAGCACGCCGCGGGAGTACTTGTCGTCGTGTGGGCCGGGCACGCGCAGTAGCGCCGCGACCTTGGCCGTAGAGATGGTGCGCGACTCGCTCACGCGGTC